>JBIJDW010000012.1:0-21975 GCA_044343885.1 Kiritimatiellia bacterium | reverse complement strand
TCAGCCGGCTCACAATCTCCCCGCCTGCTTTCGCACTCACCTCATAACGCGGGCCGGACAAGATGTACTCCGGCTCTTTCCCGCGGGCCACAATCGCCGTCACCCGGCGGCATCCCGCCGCCACCGCGGTCGCCATCCCGACACACCCGGTCACCAGAAATAGCTGCCGCCCGACCGGCAGCGCCATCAGCATCTCCACCCATCCGCGTGATCCGGCCATGATCGCCTGGGATGTGTTCCAGACATAATCCCAATCCGCGCCTGCGGGAATGTAGTATGGAATCAGCAACGGCGCCCAGGTGGCGAAGCGTTTCACGCCTTCGGGGAGGAACCGCACCGTCGCCGCCGGACCGATAAAACGGGCCACCCGTTCGTCCAGCCGGTCGAGACCGATGAAGCTCAAGTTCACCAGCGTCGCCACCCGCAACCCCATGTGATCCAGCCAGATCACAATCCGGAACCCGCCATACGCGACGATCCACATGAACAATTCCCGGCTCCATCGGACAAACTCGCCCGTCTCCAGCGAAACGCTTTTCACGAGTGCCACCAGCGTATGAACCGCCCCATCCTGGTTGAACCAGGTCGGCTGCGGCATCTGCCAGAGGAACGTGGCAATGATCGGGGACATCCACAGGCCCCAGCGCATGACCTGAATCGTGTTTTTAAGGAGTTCGGAAAATCCGCCGCGCGTGGCCAGATTCCGGACCGGTGCCCACTGCCGCTGAAACAGGGCCAGCAAAAACGCCCGGTTGATGGCAAATAACCACGCCGCGATCGACCAGCAAATCGCCCCCATGACGGCTTGGTTAAAAAGGAGTTTGGCGCCCCCCGTATACGATCCCAACAAGATATAGCCCCACTTGCTGAGGATCGGGTAAATGTCGAATCGCGCCGGAGCCGCCCCAAACTGACCGTACGCGGCAAGCCGTTGCCGGATCACCTCCATCTGTGCCGCATCCATGTAGAAGAACAACGCCGCGCCGATGCACCCGCCAAACGCGCACTCGACCGCGTAGAGACGCCACGACTGGATGCGCCCCAGACCCCGGCACGCATAAACGCCGTCTCGCAGGACACTCACCCCGCCATACGCGGCCGCGCCAACGACCAATCCCATCCACACGCGATCGGCTATCGGCAGCCCCATCAGGTTATGCCCCAGCGCCAACGCAACCCCACACCCCGCTACAGCGCCGCGCGCAAATAGGACGGGATCGAGCAGGCTCTTTGCGAGCCGGCGAACAAACGACTGGCTTTCGTCAAACGACTCCAGGATCGTCCGCGCCAGCGGAAAAACAAGCGCAGCGCCCACCGTCAGCCACACGACCGGATACGTCGCGAACGCGCCCCGGACCGCCCCCGCCCCCGCCAACGACTCCCCCGCCAGAACCAGTGCCATGAACACGCCGCTGAACATCGCGCCCTTCGTCACCCCGCGCACCGCATGGCGACCCAACGAGCGCCACGACGGCCCCTCGCCGGTAAACGCGTCCAGCAGTACGCCCGTCAGCAGAAACACTTCGGCCCACAACAATCCCTGCGACAGGGCCGTCGACACAATAATCACGAGAAATTGAGGCACGGCTGGTGCGAAACCGGGCGCTGCCCCCGAGCCTACATCCGCAAGAAATGGGGCGATCACCGCACCGACCGAACAGGCCAGCAAACACAGGTGGGCCTTCCAGCCCGGCAGCAGCATCCGCCGAAGCCCCAGACAGAATACGTTCGCCACCCATTCGTTAAAAAGGAGCAGCAACGCCACGCGGAGACCGGCCTGCGCCAGCCACCCGAAACCCGCCACGCCATCCGCAAGGGCGCCCGGCTGCAACCCCAGGAGCGATCCCCAAACAAAAGGCAGGAGCAGCAGGTTTCCGCGAACCACCCATCCGACCGGCCGCCGCCGTGAGGCTTGGCTGATCAGACTGGCCGCATGATACAGGACGGCGAACAGCGCCGCACCAAAAGCGCTGAGATGAATCAGGTCGCCCCACGTCGCCGGCGCCTTCCAGATCGGATTTTGGGAAGCCGCCGCCGCCAGACACCCGCTCGCCAACGCATCGAATAGAAAGTCCCGGAGGCGCGGCGTCCGACCGGCAAGAGCCGCCCCCACAAGCAAAATCCCCGCCCCCGCAGTCATCGCCGCCAGACACCCCAGCCACCGGATCGGAACACCTGCGCTGCCCAGCGAATAGATGCCGACCGCCAACCCCGCGACAAGAACCGTCGAAAACCCAAATAACAAATCACGCCGCAGTCCGCCGAATCGACCGGCCGAACGCGCGCTAGAACTATTAGTCACCCCCTGCGAGTACATCCGCTTAGTATATACGGAACACCGGGCGGAAGGAAAGACCGGGGTGATCGGTTACTTGCAATTCTGATTATGACAGCCGCTATCGGGATCCAAATCGGGATCGGGACCGAAATCGACGAGAAAGCAAGGAATTCGATCCCGATAGCGATAGCGATTTCGACTGTACGGATGTGCCATAATTAGAATTGCTGAATCGCCCCTTGCGAAGTGTTGCACTTTTTGGGCAAACGATCTAAACTGACCCCACTTGTCTGAGTAGAAGCACAGCGGGATATCGGTCCTATAACATCACGTTTGTACGTATGCCACGCATTTTTGACAATATCGAGCTCGAATTGCTGCCCACGCTGCGGCAAACTCTCCAGATATCCGAACATGCTGATTTTTGCGTGGGCTACTTCAATCTTCGTGGGTGGAAGTCCATTGATGGGCTGATCGACAACTGGTCGGGCGGCACCGACAGGCAGTGTCGCCTCCTTGTCGGCATGCAGCGTTTGCCGCAAGAGGACCTGCGGGAAGCTTACAGTCTTCTGCCGCACGAGGACCAGATGAGCAATCAGGCCGTCATCCGCCTGAAACGCCGGTTGGCCGAGGAGTTCCGCGCCCAACTTACGATTGGTGCCCCGACCGATAGCGATGAAGCCGGCTTGCGCCGACTCTCCGCCCAGCTTAAAGCGGGCAAGGTGGTGGTCAAACTTCATCTCAGGCATACCCTCCACGCCAAGCTCTACCTCTGTTTCAGACCCGATCCGAATAACCCCGTCACCGGGTTTGTCGGATCCAGTAACCTCACGCTTTCGGGTCTCTCCAAGCAGGGGGAACTCAATGTCGACGTCCTCGATCACGACGCAACCCAAAAACTCTCTCGCTGGTTCAATGACCGATGGGGTGACCGGTGGTGCGTGGACATCACAAAAGAACTCATCCAGGTCATCGACGAAAGCTGGGCGCGGCCCGACTGTCCGCCGCCCTACCAGATTTACGTCAAGATGGCCTACCACTTGGCAGAAGAAGCGCGTGCGGGCCTTTCGGAATTCACCATTCCGGCTGACATGCGGGGCATTCTTTTGGAGTTTCAGTCAGCCGCTGTCCGGATTGCGGCCCGTCATCTGGAGAAACGCGGTGGCGTGATCCTGGGCGATGTCGTAGGCCTTGGTAAAACGCTCATGGCCACAGCGCTGGCCCGATTGTTCCAAGACCCGCCCCGGTCACTCGAAACCCTCATCCTCTGCCCCAAGAATCTGGTCGGCATGTGGGAGCACTATGCCCACCGCTACCGCCTCATCGCCAAAGTCGTTTCCGTGACGCAGGCGCAGAACACCCTGCCCGATCTTCGCCGTTACCGCGTCGTCATCATCGATGAAAGCCACAACCTGCGGAACCGTGAGGGCCGCCGCTGGGCCGTGATCCGCGACTATATCGCCCGCAACGCCTGCAAGTGCATCCTGCTTTCCGCCACGCCCTACAACAAGGCCTACCTCGACCTCGCCAACCAGCTCCGTCTGTTCCTCGATCCGGAGGATGTTGTTGGCATCCGCCCCGAGGAGTATATCCGCCAAGACTGTAACGGACGCCCCGATGAGTTCACCCGCCGCCACCAGTGCCCGCTCAACTGCCTCTCCGCCTTCGAGAAAAGCGAACACCCCGACGACTGGCGCGAGATGATGCGCCTCTTCATGGTCCGCCGCACCCGCAGCTTCGTTGAAACGAATTACGCCTACACCGAGTGCCCCACCTGCCAAACCATCGTGCTTGCCACCCAAGCTGACTGTCCCAACTGCTCCCGCGCCAAGGCCAAGACCGACCGCCGCTTCCTCGTGCTGGAAGGCGGCACCCGTTTCCATTTCCCGAAACGCCTGCCCAAGGCGCTTCACTTCCGCATCCGCGACAACAACCCCGATGACCAGTACGCCAAACTATACTCGCCAACAGTGGTTGACACCGTCCGTCTTCTCCACCTGCCTCGCTACGGACTGGCAAACTACCTCAAGGCCACGTTTGATGTGCCGCTGGACGCCGACGAAACCGAGATTGTGAAGGATCTCTCCCGTGCTGGAACACGTCTCATCGGTTTTTGCCGCATCAATCTCTTCAAGCGCCTCGAAAGCAGCGGCCACTCCTTCCTCCTTTCCGTTCGGCGTCACATCATGCGCAATTACATTTATCTCCATGCGCTCGAAAAAGGCATGCCGCTGCCTATAGGCACCCAGGATTCGTCACTCTTCGACGCCCAGGCCCATGATGGCGATACCGATAAGGACGGCAATAAGAAGCAGAACACGGAAATCACCGCACAATCGATCGAAGACTTCGAAAAAGCCGCCGCTGGCGGTTATGTCCTGTTGAAGACCAAGCATGGCTCTGAATTCGAGTGGCTTCGTTCCGACCTGTTTAAAGACACGCTGGCCGCTGAACTGACGCAGGATGCGGCACGGCTCTTCACGATTCTGAAGCTTGCCGGCGACTGGCGTCCGGAAAAGGACGAGAAGCTTGCCGAACTCCTGAAACTCCTCACGAAAAAACACCCCAACGAGAAGGTCCTGCTCTTCTCGCAGTTCGCTGACACCATCGACTATCTGAACGAACAGTTGCAGGCACGCGGTTTGAAGAAGTTTGCGGCCGTCACCGGCGATACCGACGATCCCGCCGCGTTCGCCTGCCGCTTCAGCCCGGAATCCAACAAGGCGCGCGACAAGGTCACCGCCGCCGATGAACTCCGGGTGATCATCGCCACCGACGTTCTCAGCGAAGGCCAGAACCTGCAGGACGCGGCCGTCGTTGTCAATTTCGACCTGCCATGGGCGATCATCCGCCTCATCCAACGTGCCGGGCGCGTGGACCGCATCGGCCAGAAGGCGGAGGAGATTCTCTGCTACTCCTTCATTCCCGCCGAGGGCGTCGAGCGCGTCATCCGCCTTCGCGCCCGCGTGCGCCAGCGCCTGCAGGAGAACGCCGAAGTCGTCGGCACCGACGAGACCTTTTTCGAGGACGAGAAGCACGATGATTTCGTGCTGGACCTGTTCACCGAAAAATCGGGCATCCTCGATGACCCTGCGGACGACGAGGTCGACCTCGCCTCGCTCGCCTACCAAGTCTGGAAGAACGCCTGCGATTCCGATCCGGCCCTCAAGAAGACCATCCCCGACATGGCCAACGTGGTCTATTCTACAAAAGCCCTATCCACCGTGCCGCCCAAACCCGCAAGGGCCGCTGGGGCGAAGCCCGATTCCGGCGTCATGGTCTATGTTCGCACGGCGGACGGAAATGACGCCCTCGCGTGGGTGGATGAGCAGGGCCGCACCGTCACCGAAAGCCAACACGAGATCCTCCGCGCCGCCGCGTGCGATTCCGCCACGCCCGCGCTCCCGCGCCTCTCCGGTCACCACACGCTCGTTCAGCAGGCCGTCGCCGGTATCCAGACCGAACACGTCTCCTCCGGCGGCCAGCTCGGAAAACCCGCCAGCGCACGCCGCCGCGTATACGAACGCCTCAAGGACTACGCATCCCTGGTGAAGGACAGTCTATTCGACATCAAGCCGCTCCACCAGGCCATTGATGCCATTTATGACTCGCCGCTCACCGAGGCCGCCCGTGACCTGCTTAACCGTGAGATGAAGACCGGCATTGATAACGAGAAACTCGCTGAACTCGTGTTCTCGCTCCACGAGGAAGACCGGCTTTGCGTCCCTCATGACGATGTCGAAGCCCGCGAGCCCAAGATCATCTGTTCGCTCGGAATCCGCAAGGAGTGATCTATGAAAAAAGGCGCACCCATTATCGCGGTCAAAGGCAGCACGGTCGCGGTCATCAGCCAGAACAGCGCTGATTACATATCGCTGACCGATATCGCCAAGCACAAGGAACCGGATCGGGCGGATCACGTTGTTCAGAATTGGATGCGCAACCGCAACACGGTTGAGTTTCTGGGTATCTGGGAGAGCTTGAACAACCCGGCGTTTAAACCCCTCGAATTCGAGGGGTTTAGAAACCGGGCGGGCCTCAACAGTTTTGTGCTGACGCCACGGCAATGGATCGACACCACCTCGGCGATAGGCATTGTTTCCAGAGCTGGCCGCTATGGCGGCACCTTCGCTCATAAGGACATCGCCTTCGAGTTCGCCTCGTGGATCTCGGTCGAGTTCAAACTCTACCTCATCAAGGAGTTTCAGCGCCTCAAGGACGACGAGAATGACCGCCTCAAGTTGGGGTGGAACCTCCAGCGCACGCTTGCCAAGGTCAACTACCGCATTCACACCGATGCGATTAAAGAAACGCTCCTTCCACCTGCCGTTTCGAAAACTCAAGCCTCTCTTGTCTACGCCAGCGAGGCCGACTTGCTCAATGTCGCGCTCTTCGGAATCACCGCCCAGCAGTGGCGCGACGCCAACCCCGCGCTCGAAGGCAATCTCCGCGACTATGCCTCTCTGGAGCAGCTCGTTGTCCTCTCAAATCTGGAAAGCCTCAACTCTGTCCTGCTCCGCCAGGGCCTCTCGCAGCATGAACGCCTGAACAAACTCAACGAGATCGCCATCTCCCAGATGCGCACCCTCTTGGCCGACAGCGGCCTGAAAAAGCTTAAAGGTTGAACCTGATCTATGTCCCTTGATCTCTCCAGAACACGCGAATGTCTTCAGTCCTTCGACTTTAGCCGATTGTTTGTAGAAGAGTTGGGGTGGGAGCCGCCGCCGAAGCCCCGGACCGACGCCGCCAGCGTCAAGGAATGCGATTATTCCATCTCCCCGGTAGCCACGCTTTCAGGAATAGGCGTCTTCGAAATCACCACGCCATCCGGGATCCCAGACGCAGGCACCCGCGCCCTGATCCACAAAAAGGTCACCGACCTCTGCTATGAGAACCTCCTGATTTTTGTGGACTTGGGACGCTCCCAAAGCCTTTGGTATTGGGTCAAGCGCGAATCCGGCAAGCGCTTTGTGCGTGACCACCTCTACGTCAAAGGTCAGCCCGGCGACCTTTTCCTCGGCAAACTCGCCGCCATGGTGGTTGATATCAGCGAACTCGAAGAAACCGGCAGCCTATCGATCACCGAAGCCGCCAAGCGCCTCAAAGACGCGCTCGATGTGGAGCGCGTCACGAAGATCTTCTTTAAGGAGTTCGAGGACGCGCATGTCAATTTCCTCGACCTGATCGGCGGCATCGATGACGAGCACGAACGCCGCTGGTACGCCTCGGTTCTGCTCCACCGCCTCATGTTCATCTGGTTTCTCCAGAAGAAGTTCTTCTTGGACAACGGCGACGAATGCTACCTCCAGAACAAGCTCGATGCCTCGCCCGCCGGTAAGAACCTGTACTATTCCGGTTTTCTCCGCACGCTCTTTTTCGAGGGTTTCGCCAAACCTGAAGAGTCGCGGTCTCCCGAGGTCAACAAGTTGCTCGGCAAGATCCGCTATCTCAACGGAGGCCTGTTCCTTCCCCACCTGGTTGAGAAGAAGTGGGATTCCATCACGGTGCCGGACGCGGCCTTCGCCAACCTGTTCGCGCTTTTCGGACGCTACTCGTGGAATCTCAACGACTCGCCGGGCGGCAAGGACGACGAGATCAACCCCGACGTGCTCGGTTACATCTTCGAGAAGTACATCAATCAGAAAGAGTTTGGCGCGTACTACACCCGTCCAGAGATCACCGAATATCTCTGCGAGCGCACGATCCACCAACTGATTCTTGATGCGGTGAATGGGGGTTACGCGGGAGTTTCGCCCGTGGAAGGCCACGACCACGATGCTCGTGTCTCATTTGCCACCATCGGCGATCTGCTGCTCGGGCTGGACGCGCCGCTGTGCGTCCGCCTGCTTGACGAGATCCTGCCCAAGCTCTCGCTGCTCGACCCCGCCTGCGGTTCCGGAGCGTTCCTTGTGGCAGCCATGAAGACGCTCATCGACATCTACGCCGCTGTGTTCGGCCGCATCGAGGTGCTGGGCAACCGCGACCTGCTCGTCCGCATGCAGAAGATCCGCAAGGAACACGCCAGCGTGGCGTACTACATCAAGAAGCGGATCATCACCGATAACCTCTTCGGCGTAGACATCATGGAGGAGGCGGTCGAGATCGCCAAGCTGCGCCTCTTTCTCGCCCTCGTCGCCTCGGCCACCCGCGCCGAGGAACTGGAGCCGCTGCCCAACATCGAGTTCAACATAATGTCCGGCAACTCGCTGATCGGACTGCTCCACGTTGACCCCAAGAAGTTTGACGCCGGACAGCCCAAGACCGGCGGCGAACAAGACCGCATGGCGCTCCAGTACGTCAGCGAACTCGGCTTTACGGTGGAAACCAAGGCTGCGCCTACCATGAAGGAGAAGGTCGCCGCGTTCGTGGCTGAGCAGAACGCCGCCCGCTTCGCCGCCATCCTGGAGGACAAGAACAAATCCATTGAGCTGTACCGCAAGCACGCTTTTCAGCCGGGATTGAAAGACGGACTCACGCAGGAAGAGCGCCTGATAACCCTCCGCAGCCACATCGAGAATATCCGCAATCATTCGTATGCCCGCCTGAATCAGATGCTCCTCGACGAGTTCAAGGCGCAGGACATCGAGTATCACAAAGCCACATGGGACGAAAAGAAGAACGACATCGGCAGACCGGTCAAGCGTGCGCTCAAACCCAACGACATCGAGGCGCTTTATCCCTTCCACTGGGGTTATGAATTTGACCGCGTGCTCAACGAGCGCGGCGGGTTCGACGCCATCATCACCAACCCGCCGTGGGAGATATTCAAGCCCAACGCCAAGGAGTTCTTCGAGAAGTACTCCGATGTGGTCACAAAAAAGACCATGACTATCAAGGAGTTTGAGAAAGAACAGAAGATCCTGCTCAAGGACAAAGACTTGCTGGCCGCGTGGCAAGACTACCTGAGCGGCTTCCCGCACGTCAGCGCTTGGTTCCGCTCCGCGCCCCAGTTCGCTAACCAGATCAGCATCATCGACGGCAAGAAAGCCGGTAGCGACATTAACCTCTACAAACTGTTCACCGAGCAGTGCTTCCGACTCTTACGCACAGGCGGCTACTGCGGCATCATCATTCCCAGCGGTATCTACACCGACCTCGGCACCAAACAACTGCGTGAGATGCTTTTTGGCGAGACCAGGGTTGACTCGCTTTTTGGATTATCAAACGAGAAGTACATTTTCGAGTCCGTGCATCACGCTTTCAAGTTCTGCATCCTGACTTTTGAGAAAGACCACGCCACAGACACGTTCCGTGCTGCTTTCCGCATCAACCCTCGGGAGGCGGTTACGTCTGAACGAATCGAGGCTTTCTTACACGACCCGAATGAACATGTGTCGCTGTCCGTGCCGCTTATTCGCCGACTCTCGCCCGATTCACTTTCCGTGATGGAATTGCGGAGCGCACTTGATGTCGCCATCGCTGAAAAGATGTTGCGATTCCCACTTTTGGGTACAACAATCAAAGATACATGGAATGTGCGCTTTTCCGCAGAATTTCACATGACAAATGACAGCCATCTTTTCAAAACATCGCAGGGGGATGGACGCCTTCCCTTGTATGAGGGAAAGATGATTCATCAGTTCACGCATACCTGGGGAACCAATAAGTATTGGATAAATGAGGAAAAGGCGAGGTCGTCAATATTGGGTCGCGGTGAAGATGTTGGTCAGGCATTAGGCTATCAAGAATATAGACTCGCATACCGAGCCATTGCAAGTAGCACAAACGAGCGAACACTCATTGTGGCAGTCTTGCCAAAGAACGTTTATGCGGGGCATTCAATTAATGTCCAGCGAGGCGAAATGGCTACGGAAGATAAGCTCTATGTAATGACGTTCATGAATGCGCTAGCGGTTGACTATTTGTTGAAATCCAGCGTTTCTTCAAATCTGACAATGTTTTTCATCTATCAACTGCCGGTGCCAAGAATTACCAAGAGGGACACATCATTCCGGCCGATTGTGGAGCGTGCCGCGCGACTGACATGTACCGCGCCCGAGTTCGACGATCTTGCTTCCGAGATCTTTGGGAAGGGCAATACCTCACGCCATATCGGCGCAACCGAACCGGCTGAGCGTGCCCGATTGCGTGCCGAACTGGACGCGCTTGTCGCGCACCTGTACGGCCTGACCGAATCCGAATTCACCCACATCCTTTCCACCTTTCCGCTCGTCTCCGACGAGACCAAGGCCGCAACGCTTGCCGTGTTCAGAGACAATTCACTAATTAATTAGGAAGCATAGATGTCTAACGATACCCAAATTATATGTCCAATATGCCAAGTATTCGAAGCCTCTTTCGGCGGACAGAACATGGAATTAACGGTCGACTGTCCTCTTTGTGGACGGTATCGCATATTATCTAGAGTTATTGGTGATATTGCACGATTTCCGAAACACATTCTTTCGGCGGTATCTAGAAATCAGTGGGAATCAACGAAACAAGAATTCTACTTCTCTTACGACGTTGTTCAGTCAATTGATGCATTCATCAAGGCATCGCCAATTCCGATACCAAGAGAAACGGATGTTCCTACAAAAGCAAATCTGATTCTTGGCTATATGCGCCGTAAATCAGCTTTCCCCGGCGAAAGCGTGTCTCTATCAAATAACGAAGACTATTCAATCGGCTTTTGCAAGAATGCTCATGAATTTAGGTTTTGTCACGGTTATCTTGCCGAGCTGGGCTTAATAACAGAAATTCGTAACAATTACAACTATCACAACTATTTCATTTCTGCGCGAGGCTGGTCCTACCTGTCGGGCATCGGTACAGATGCCAAGGATCATGGATTTATTGCCATGGCATTTCGCCTAATAAACTCCGACGCCTTGCACACGGATGGTCTTAATCCTGGTATCTCAAACGCGGGCTACAATCCAATGCGGATTGACCGCAAAGATCACAACAACCGCATTGACGACGAGATTGTTGCCGAGATCCGCAAGTCGAAATTCGTGGTCGCCGATCTGACGGGCAAAAACGCCGGTGCCTATTTCGAAGCCGGATTCGCAATGGGACTTGGCAAGCCCGTCATCTGGACTTGTCAACAGTCAGAGATCGACGCAGGAAACGTGCATTTCGATACCCGCCAGTACAGCATCGTTTCATGGGACCCGGACAACCTTGCCGACTTTGCCACGCGTCTGACGCAGCGTATTGAAGCGACTATCGGACGCGGCAAATACGTACCAGAGCCTGTCACCGGTAAATGACAAAAGGGATTTTATGAAAGCAACTCAACCAGATCTGCATTTAAACGAGACAACAGACGGAGATGTGCGTGTTTCCAACGGATGTCATTCAGGATGCGACTTTAGGATATTACAAGAGGGGTGACGAGATGAATCTAGCGGTTTTGGAAAGAATGGCTCGTAATGGCGATATGAGTAAGGATGCGTTTGTTTATCTTCTGAGTTGCCGGGGAGAATGCGAATGGCTTGACTACAAAGAGAATTTGTCCTTCGATAATGACAAAGCACTGTGCGATTTTTCCAGAGACGCTCTCGGCATAAAAAACATCGGAGGGGGCTACATAGTCGTCGGAGTTCAGGATAAAACATGGAAACCAGTTGGATTATGCACTTCCTTTCCCTATGACACGAAGCTTCTCCGGGATCAAGTGATGCGAGCCACAGGTGTAAGTCTTGATATTGACGTGGTTTCTCACGAAATGAAAACCCCGCAGTCCGCCGGCCACTTTGCACTCATCCTTGTTCGTGCAAGTCGAAAAAGGACAAAACGGCGTTCACCAACGGTAGTCGGTAAAGATTTTTGCGCCTCCACTTCATTCGGTTTGCGACGCGGCGAAATCTATGTTCGCAAAGGCGATTCCACTGTCAGGATTACTACTCAAGAAGAACTTGAAGATCTTCTGGACAACCTTGAGGCGCAAACAGAAGAGGCAACACTCACATCTGATGGACAATCGTCGCCATTTGCTATCGAGGATGGCCTCTATCGTTTGCTGGAACCCGGATTCGAGCACTTTGTTGGGAGGGATGAACAAAGAAGAGATCTGATGGCTGCCATTACAAAAGATCCTCGAATATGGATCATCAATGTGCATGGACCGGGGGGAGTCGGTAAGTCGGCGCTCGTGAATTGGGTTGTCTATGAGTACTACAAGAAAAGACAACCTTTCGAATCAATTATCCAACTTACAGCGAAAGATACGGTTCTGACGCCGCAAGGAATACGGCGATACGGGCGTTCTCTGTACTCTCTTGAAAACTTACTGGATCATATTCTGGCAACTTTCGGTGAGGATACCACAGGCGATCTTGCACAAAAGAAACAGATGGCTATAGATTACCTCTCTGCCTGGTCTACTTTGCTAGTGCTTGATAACATGGAAACCGTTCAAGATGCTCGCATCGTCGATTTTGTCCAGACCCTGCCGGTAAATTCAAAGGCTAAGATCTTAATGACAAGCCGTCAAAAGAGCGGTATGTGGGAACTTCCTCTCTACGTTAAGGAACTGACGCTCGAAGAAATCCAAACGTTTCTGAAAGTGCGCGTTGAGGAACTTGCTATTAATTGCCCCACGGATATTAGTATGGCGAAGCTTTTTTTACAAGAAAGCGGAGGATTGCCATTAGCTATTCAATGGATACTCGGGTGCTACAAAAAAACCGGAAGATTAGATGCCACATTGCATGCAGTGAGTGAAAAGGATTCTCCTGTATTGGAGTTCAGTTTCAGAAACATCTGGCAGGTGCTTACTCACGATGCAAAAGCCATTCTTGCTGTAATGACAATTTTCGATGACCCACCGACTCAGCACCAATTAACCGTTGCTACTGAATTACCGGTGGAACGTATCGAGAAGGCGTGTGCTGAGTTGGCAGAAGTTACTCTCATAGATAGATCTCCAGGTTCTGCGGGTAGCGCAACAAAGTTTGTTGCGCTACCTATCACTCTGTCATTCGCTAGACACCAACTAAACAACATGGGCGAATTCGAAGTCACGTGCCGCAGACGATTTATGCAGTTCACAGAACAGATGACGCTACAGGAATCCGAAATCCATCGATTCCGTAGTAGATTTGAACGGTATGGACTCCAGACAGACAATGAGAAGCGTGCGGCGATTCTTTGTCAACGTGGTGAATCCGAGGTGTTTTCCGGTAACGTTGATAACGCAGATTTGTTGTTTAACCAGGCGAGAGAGTTGGCCCCTCAAAGTGCATATGTCTATGCTATGAGCGCTAGTAATGACCTGAATCGAAATCGGATCGGTTCAGCTCTGGCGCATATAGAGGAAGCTTGTAAACGCCTCACCAAACAAACCGGTGATCTATGTTATACGGTCAAAGCTCGAATTCTGGATGCGCAAAGGGACCGATATGGCCGGTTGGAAGCACTCTCAAAGGCACTTGAATATGCCCCAGATGACGCAGTTATACGACACCAATACGGTGTGGCGTTAAGCAGGGCGGGTTATACGGACGATGCTGTAAAACAGTTTACCGTCATCATCGACCGCGAATGCAAGAAGATGCCTCCAAGTGAAACCCTGCTCATGGCGCTGCGAACACGTATTATCAACTTGATCAGGTTGCACAAGACTGATGAGGCGCAAGCGGATATAACGTTTGGGCAGAAACTTCTAAATGACTATAAGTATATGCAAAAAAGTATTCGGTTTGATGACTTGGAGGAGTAACTTAACGTGTGCATAATGAGAAGGTAATTCATGACTGACGCTATACAGATAACAGCGATGGACGGCATCATCCAAGGTGTTGCCTATGGTGTGGTCTGGCTCATGTTCGGTTTCCTAGTCACATTTTTTAGGGATCAGTATATTCGCCATATGTTAAGGACTAAGGGGTTTTTAGTCGGCACAGATCGGTCTTGTCATGGGTTCGGGATAACGATTCGAAACTGCTCTTCTTTCCCTGTAGTGATTAAAGATGTGACGCTCTTTGACAAGGGTAATGCTGGGATTGAGCTTCTGTTCGCAGGTGAAAACCGCGTTCCGGCTGTATCTGAGACGCCATTTAAAGACGAAAGAACCTTCCAGATAGTACATGCACGCCTGAAGGAGGCGGACACTCCAGCATGGCGACTGGCCTCCGTCTCACTGGATGCATTCTCAGTCGGAACATGGCTTGCGCCCTCCGTTGTATTTACAGCGTTTCCACCGGTTGTCCCCACACGCTGTCTGTTTTCAGTCCAGTACCAAACACTCTTCGGCAAGCCACGCGAGATCGTTATTGGTACGACACCCATGAAGGGCATGAGTATTGGCGAACAGTTTCAAATATACATAAAAGAAAGGAATGACGGCAAGTACATCAAGAGCGCCCAGCCCGAATTCTTGGTAACCACGACAGAGGTTTCGTATAACCAAAGCGCCCCAATCTGATGTGACACTGCATGATTCCTCGGAGGCATAGATCACAATGGACGCAACACTTAAAGATGCCAAATCACCGTTTACGCCTTACGATGTTTTGGCATATCTCATTCCGGCGCTCGCGTGCGTGGCTTCGATTCAGTACTATGAGTTTGTCATAGCGCAACATATCCCCAAAGAGCAACTTCACGCCCCCTTGCAGCATGTAGCCGAATGGCTTGCCGCATTTCCTTGCGGGGAAGGCGCGGCATCCGGATGGGCACTGCAGTTGCTTATTCTCTTGGGGGTAGTTGGCTGCTTTTATGTGATCGGGCATATAATTGCCTCCGTATCAGAACTCGTTATTGACCGATTGCTGGTGCATAAGGGAATTGGCTACCCACGCGAACACTTGCTTGGTGTGCATGATAATCCTGGCAAGATAATATCCCGCCCTTTCTATCAGGGTTTTTGCTTCTGGTTGAACGTCATTCCTGTTGCGTTCTATATCCGAACGGTCATTCCGATCACCAGGTCTGTTGTTGATTCAATCCTGTATCAGCTCATTGTTGTTTTTGTTGGGATCGTGATTCTAAAGCTTGTGGTTTCTGGGCTCTCGGCTTCAAGATGCAGACTGGGGTGTTGGTTGCGTGCTTCTAGCACAGCGCGCAAGGCCTATTGCTGGTTCTTCTGGTTTCTGAAGTATGTCTTTGCTGGACTAACCATACCAATCGGCATCCTGTTTCGGACTCTCATGCAAACGCAGCGCGGTTTTGATGCAGAGTTCCAAGAGTTGTTCCGGGAAAAGTATGAATCGATTTTTGCCATGGATGCAAAGAAAGGCGATTCGAACACATACTGGATGCCCTACATTTATATTGCTGAGCGCTCGGATAACCTCAATAAAATCATTTTGAACTGGTTAAATCTGTATAGCTTCATGCGGAACTTATCCGCTGCACTCTACTTTGCGTTCATATACACAATTGCATCCCTCTACAAAATGGCAGACATGCTTCCACCGGGTGAAGGATTGTGTGCGATCTGCCTTCCTTTTGCGCTTGTTGTTGCGTCCATGATCGCCTTGCTAAGGTTTTACTACCTCTATGCCTGCTACTACACAAAGTTTCTATACAGAGCGTTTGTCTTCTTGGCTACACAAAAGGAGCGTCCTCAATTTATATGAGCACGATTCAACCAGACAAGCTGTTGACCGAACCCTCAGATGGTGATGTAGGCGTAGCCTTGAACCTGCTGCGCGAGGCTCTTGGCGAGGAGGAGAAGCGCATCCGTTGGGAGGGTTCGCAGGCGATGGCCAAGGGCGATTACGACACTGCCGAGGCGGTGCTCGAGTTTGCCAAGCGCCTGCTTGCCTTCACCAAGAAGGTTGAGGGTTTGAGCAAAGAGTGGCAAGGCTTGGAAAAACTCCGTGACGACGCCACACCCGAGGTGCAGGAGATCGTCAGCAAGCGCTTCTTTGGACGCATCGGCAAGGGCGAGATCACGCCCCACATGGCCTACTGCCGCTATATCCTCGAAGTCTTGATCGAAATGGGTGGAGGTGGCAAGACCAAAACCGTTCTCGACCGCGTTGGTGAAAAGCTTAAAGCAGTTTTGAAGCCCAAAGACTACGAGCATCACAAATCAAGCAACCAGATCCGTTGGCGCAACACCGCCCAGTGGGCGCGCAACACCATGGTCAACGACGATGGCCGCATGAAAAAAGGTTCCCGCAACGGCTACTGGGAAATCTCCGACAAAGGCCGGGCCTGGTTGAAATCGCACTAGGGACTAAGTTTGACTGTTACGTTTGTATGTTCCAAAATCAATCAACTTGTGAGACAATAAAAGCCTCAAGGAGGAAATGCCATGGCGACGTTTAGAACAGCTCCATCCATTATTACGAGTATTGCTGTCGGGAATTTCAAGTCAATTGGATCTCCTGCCAAACTTGGCATTCGACCGCTTACTATTCTTGCTGGTGCAAATAGTTCCGGCAAGTCCAGTTTCATGCAACCGCTTCTGTTGCTGAAACAAACTCTTGAATCCCAAGGTGATCCTGACGGCGCACTGCTACTCGATGGCTCTAATGCAAGATTCACTTCATCCGATCAGATTTTGCACAAAAAGCTGGGAATGAAATCTGAGCAAGAGTTTACTGTTCGTCTCGAAACTGACGATACAAGTATTGAACTCCATTTCTCCCGTGAGGCTGGCAAAGGATTCGATGTGTCTCGTATGTTGTTTATTGACAGGGATGGTGAAATTGAACTTCGTCAAAACATGACGCACGCTGAAATTCGAAAGGCACTGCCAGCGCAAATGAAGACGGCGTTCCGGGTGAACATCCCAATATCATCTAAAGATGGTGTTCAAAAAATGCCGGAATTGAGAGTTTGGAGGAATCGGTGTTTTCTTGATCTTGGTCTCGACTATTTCAACCAAGCCCCTCTTTTGGGCATGCCCTATGGTATGGGGAAGAGCAGAAGATTCTCTCGTGCCTTGCTGAACCTTATTCATCTTCCCGGGTTACGAGGGAATCCTGAAAGAACCTATCCCAAAGTGGCAACAGGTCCGAGTTTCCCTGGTCGTTTTGAACAGTACGCCGCGAGTGTTGTCGCTGATTGGCAGGATAAAAAGGATGATCGATTGGCCATACTAGGTCAAATGCTGGCGCAAATGGGATTGACATGGAAGGTGACAGCGGTAAAGATCGCTGAAACGCAATACGAGTTAAAGGTTGGTCGCTTATTGCACGGTAAGGTTGGTGGTGCTCGTGATATGGTAAGCATCGCCGATGTTGGTTTCGGCGTGTCGCAGACACTGCCTGTTCTCGTGGCTTTACTGGTTGCCCAGGAAGGTCAGTTGGTCTACTTGGAACAGCCGGAAATCCACCTTCACCCCAAGGCGCAACGTAATATGGCTTATGTCTTTCAACAAGCTATACGACGAGGCGCCACGACCATAGTTGAAACACATAGCGCAATCCTCCTGAGGGAGATCCAGACGCTCGTTGCGAAGGGCGAGTTGAGCCCGAAAGATGTCGTGCTTCATTGGTTCAGTCGTAGCGAAGATGGCACGACGACGGTCCAATCGGCAGAACTGGATAAGAACGGATCATTCGGGACTTGGCCTGTGGATTTCGACGAAACGGATATGGAATCTGAAGACGCCTACCTGAACGCGGTTGAGGAGCGGAGGGCGGGCCATGCCGAGTAAAGTACCTTCCCGGCAACTCGTCGTTGATGCGTGCGTCATGCGGTCTGCGGGAGAGACAGATCATCCCGTATCTTCACTTTGTCGCAAGACATTAAGCGATATCCTGTCCATTTGTCATCACGCGATTGTCAATGATCGTTTGAGAGAGGAATGGGGGCGTCACGCATCCCGACGCGCCAAAAAATGGGTGGGCGCGATGACCCGCCGTGGGAAGATTGACACATCCACCGATTTTTTGGCCGGAATATCGTTCACGCGAGTCAACTCGAATGACCGCACCATTATCGAGAAAGACCGGATGCTTGTGGACGTCGCATACGGATCAGGACGTATTATTATTTCCACGGATGACAAAATCCGCCTGGCGCTGGAACGAACAGGCAATGAGAAGTTCACCCGTGAGATTCGCTGGTTTAATCCTTGCACGGCACCGGCAGGCTATCTCGAACACCTGTAGCGAAGGTCTTGTTCGTCAACGATGTTGAAGGGAGTGGACCCATGAGGGACATGAACATTGACGAGCAGTCACGAGGAAGGTCGTGGAGTTTGGCTAGGAGTGGCAGGGGGCTTGAGAAGCTCCGTGACGAGGCCGTGCCCGAGGTGTGGTCGATGGCGGGCGAGCGGGTCTTCGTCCGCATCAGCGGGCGGGACGCCCGCGCTCCCGTCGTGCGACACGCCTGCCGGAAGCGCGTTTTATGGGAGCGCGGGCATCTTGCCCGCAAGGAGCCGCACGAGGCATGCTGGCGGAACGCCCGCGCTCCCGTCTCACGACGCGCCTTTTGCCAATATCCCATAAGCATGGGAAGGAAGGCCCGACCATGAAACTCACGAACTTCTTCACGGAATCGCCGCAGTGGCACGCGACGATCGGCGGCATCCATGCCCTGCTCGAGAGGTCAAGATGAGCGAAGAGCAATCCGGCGATGTGCTCCGTTTGCGGAAACTCAACCGCATCCCGTCGATTCAAGCCTCAACCGCCATTGAGACGATGAAATTGAAGAGCAAAGGCCGGAAGGCCATCGCCGATGTCACGGTAAATGTCCCTGTAAATGTCCCGATGCATCCATTGGCAGAGAAGGTCTGTATATTATTGCGGGCCAACCCGAAAGCTATCATCCTGATACTCGCGCTCACGCTGGGTGTGACAGACCGGACAATCAAACGTGCACTCAAATCTCTCCAAGAGTCCGGTATCATCAGGCGCGTCGGTGCACGAAAAAAGGGCCACTGGGAAATCATACGCCCACCTGTAGAAAAAAGAAGGGACGCTCAGACGGCGTCCCATTTCCTTCGACACTGACATCCGAAACCGGACGCATCCCCGTTTCGGTGTTTTCCGGGAGCGCGGGCGTCCCGCCCGCTACGTTGGCAGTTTCGCGTGCTTCCCAAAGCGGGCGAGACGCCCGCGCTCCCATCAACGACGCGCCAATATGATGAGTAGGTGGAGGGAAAATGGGCAAACCAACAAGCACCCTTGTCAATCGGTCATCGGCTCACGTCCTCCGAAACGGCGGTGCGGGGTATCCGGCCGTTATGCTTGAGCGCTTAGGACGCTCCGCCCCAGCCACGCTGTCTGCCCTCGGCAACCTCGATCTCCTCGCCCTGCCCAAGACCGCGCTCTTCTGCTCCGCCCGCTGTCCCGGCAGTGCCATTCTCGCCGCTTACGATCAGGCGGCGATCTGGCGAGACTCTGGCCGCTGCATCATCAGCGGTTTTCACTCGCCCGTTGAGCGGGAATGCCTGCGAATCCTGCTTCGCGGCAAGCAGCCCATCATCATCTGCCCCGCGCGGGCTCTGCCCAAGCGCATCCCTCCCGAATGGCGTCAGCCACTTGCCGACGGCCGACTGCTGATCCTCTCGGCCTTTCCCGACACTGAAACCCGCGTTACCGTCGCCCTCGCCCACCGCCGCAACGAGATTGTCGCCGCTCTCGCCGACGAGGCCTACTTCGCGCACATAACCCCCGGCGGTAACACGGATCTGTTGGCCAAAAGGGTGGCGGCATGGGTTCAGCGACCGGCAGCCTTGGAATCAATCGCGACAAAGCCAATCGCATAACGCTATTTTCAAAGGCACCAAAAGCTGCTATCTTGCGTGCCTGTTTGTTGTTCGTAACCGGCCTTGGCCCAAAGGCAGATCGAGAAGAAAATGAAAAAACCGATGTTGAAGACCTTTGCCTGTTTGGTGTTTGTCACACTCCTCAGCGTCAGTTCCGCCAGCGCCTGGCGATGGAGTGACGTCGCAACCGAAGTCGTTCTTGGGCCGAAAGCCACCTCAGAGGATATTCAGGCGGCATTGGACAACCTTCCGGAAAGCGGCGGAACCGTTATTCTGAAAGCGGGCGTGTACAGCGTCATCCAGCCCATCTGCCTGAGCCGGGACAACCTGACCCTCCGCGGCGCCGGCTCTACCACCATTCTGCGCCTGGCCGATACTGCCAACTGCCCGGTCGTGATCATGGGATCAACCTCGAACTACCCCACCGAGGTTGTAAAAAACCTGCGCGTGTGCGATCTGGATATCGACGGCAACCGGGACAACCAACAGGTCGAATGCTGGAATATCCAGGGGGAAGGCGACGAAATCCGAAATAACGGTCTCACCATTCGGAGCGTCAGCGATGCATCGGTAGAGCGCGTCCGCTCGTATCGGTGCCGGTCGGGCGGCTTGGTTACCGAAAAAGGCGTTCGTCGCTTGACGGTATCCGACTATGCGGCCTGGGACAACCATTTCGACGGTCTGGCGGCCTATGTCACCGAAGACAGCCTCTTTACCCAGATGGTTCTGCGCGATAACCACGGCGCGGGTCTCTCGCTCGACCACAAGTTCAACCACAACACCATTTCCGAAACCATCCTCGCCGACAACGGATGCGGCATCTTCATGCGCGATTCCCGGGAGAACCTGTTTCAAGGCGTGACGATTCGCAATAGCCGTGAACACGGCGTCTTCATGTCGCAGGCCGCAACGAATACCGTAGGCCCCTGGACCGCCCCCACGCCCCCCAAGAGCACCGACGCTGGCGGCACAGCACCGGCGGCAACAAATACGACACACACGCTGACAGCACCCACAAACGCTCCGAGCACAGCACTCGTGGCTGCGGCCCCGTCGACGCCCCCGCCCGAGGGCCGCTGGATCGTCATACCCGACACCGAGTGCAGTGGCAATGTCTTCACCGGCCTGCTCATCACGGATTCCGCCGCCGCCGGATTCCTGATCAACGATGACAACTGCGCCAACAATGTCATCCAGGGGGCTCGCTTCGCGCGCAACAAAATGGGCGGCCTCTGTCAAAGCAAACCCGGCCTCGCCAAAACGCAGGGCATTCTCGATCAGTAGTCGCGGGAATCGTGTCGAGGATTCTGCTGTTCTGGACTTGCCCCGCGCTGCGGTTTGTGCTTACATGGCCCGCAGGGGATTACGAATCAAGGCACACACCTCCTTTAAAAAGGCAGACGTATGAAGGATCCTGGCGCGGTTGTTGACGTGGACGAGACGGGCGAGCCGATCACACGGGTGGATCTGCAACTCGAACGCGAAAAGATCCAACTCGAATGCGAGCGGCTGGCGCTGGAGCGCGAGAAGCTGGTGACCGAGCGCGAACGGTGGAAGCAGGAGGAGGGCTGGCGGCAGGCCAGTGCGCGGGTCTTCAAGATCCGGATGGGCACGATGTTTCTGATCGGCACCTGCTGTCTCCTCTTCGGCTGTCTGATGGGCGGCATCTGGCTGGTCTCGCAGCAGGATCGTCTGCGCGAGAAACGGGAGGCGGCCACCGCCAAACAGCGCCAGGAACTGGTCCAGGCGCTGAAGGCTGGCACCAACAGCGTCAGCCGCGCGGAGGCGCTGCTGCAAACGCTCCAAGGACGCGGCGGATCGGGCGGCATCCTGCTGTTCCTCGACTGAGGGCGAACCATGAGCGCATTCAAAGCCTACGACATCCGAGGGGTCTACGGCACGGACTTTGACGCGGAGACGGTCCACCGAATCGGACGCTGTCTGCCGGGACTACTCGGCGCGCGCCGGGTTCTGGTCGGCCGGGACGCGCGTCTGTCGTCGCCCGCCGTGCGCGACGCGCTCGTGCGCGGCCTCACCGAGGCGGGATGCGCGGTCGACGACCTGGGGCTTTGCACCA
>JBIJDW010000011.1:0-21980 GCA_044343885.1 Kiritimatiellia bacterium | reverse complement strand
TCGGCGCAACCCGGAAACTGGCGACCAAGGAACTCGACGATTTCTGCCACAACCCGTTCATCCGCTCCGGCGCGGTTGCGGCGCTGCCGCTGACCGATGACGACCGGCGGCTCATCCTCGCGCTCTGTACGCCGATATTTGTGCGGGCCGCCTGCTTCACGGCGGTCAACATGGCCGCGGCGGTGCTCAAGACCGGCGCCGGGCGCGATCCGCTTCATCCGGTCTGCGTGACCGTGGACGGCTCGACCTACTACCGCACGCTGACCACCGCGTTCAAATCCCGCGTCGAAGAACACCTGCGGCGCATCCTCGGCGGACGCGGCATCGCTTATGACCTGATCCACGTGGACGAGGCGCCCGTGATCGGCGCCGCCGTGGCGGGACTGTCGGGCGCCTGGCAGTTCTGATGAGGTTCCCTTCAGACTTCATGTTCCATCTCTCAGACGAAGAAGCGGCGGGTTTGATCTTCCAATCTGGAATATCAAAGCAGCGCGGCGGACGCCGTCGTTCGTTGCCTTACTTGATGGCATGACGACGCGAACCAGTCGAAACCTGCCGTGTTGGACTTTTTTATTCTGGTCGAAATGGCCAGCTTAGGGTATGTTACGGCTTGCTGAATCAAGAAGTGGAGTCGTGGTGATGAACCCAGCTGTCGAATATCGAGATAAAGACGAGTGGATCACCCGGAGGATGTGGTGTAATGCAGAGTAGCGCATACACTGCACCGGGTATTCGCGACACCGTTTGCGCCCCTTCCGGCCAGTGGGACTTTGGCGGGGAGCGCGAACCGTTGATGCACCGCATTCACGCCTATCCCGCCAAATTCCCCGCCTTCATCACGCCCAAGGCGGTCGCCTATGCCCAGGCTCGCGGCGTCACCGTCAATCGCATCGCCGATATCTTCTGCGGCTGCGGCACCACCGCCCTTGAAGCCAAACGTCTCGACACCGCCTTCTGGGGGTGTGACATCAACCCGGTGGCCACATTGATCGCCCGCGTCAAACGCGAGGACTACCAGCCGACCCGCCTTCACCAACACGCCGCGCGCGTCTTGCGCTCGTTCGACCGCCGCCGCCCCCCTCGCCACCCCCGCCAACAGGACGACGAGCGCCTCCGCTACTGGTACAACGACGACCGTATTCGTTCGCTCGCGCGTCTCAAATCCGCCATCGAATCGCTTCCCGAAGGCAAGTACCGCGATTTCTTCCTGTGCGCGTTCTCCAACATCCTCAAACCCACCTCCCGCTGGCTGACCAAGTCCATCAAACCCCAGATCGATCCCGGCAAGGATGCCGCCGACGTACGTTCGGCCTTTGATGCTCAGGTGGCCTTCATGATCAAGGCCGCCCAGGAGGTTCGCCACCACACCACGTCCGAAAGCCGCATCCTCACCGGCAACTTCCTCGAAATGGCGATCACCGAACCTTTTGCCGACCTCATCATCACCAGCCCGCCCTACGTCACGTCCTACGAATACGCCGACCTCCACCAGCTTTCCACGCTCTGGCTCGGCTATACCGACGACTACCGCAAACTCCGTCACGGCACCATCGGCAGCCTCTACCACGACTCCGATTTCATGCGCGATATCAAGCAACTCAATCCCACGGGAAGCGCCATCGTCTTTCGCCTCTACGATGCGGAGCACCGCAAGGCTCGCGCCACCGCCCGCTACTTCGTTGACATGCACCTTACCATCAAGCAGTGCCGCAAAGTCCTGCGACCCGGCGGCATGGTCCTTTTCGTCATCGGCAACACCGAATACAAGGGCGTCAAGATCGACAACGCCGCCTATCTCCGCGACTGCCTCGTGCAAGAAGCATTCACGGAGATCGAAACAACCCGCCGCAAGGTCTCCTCTAAAAACCTCACGCCCTACCGGGACACTCTGGGCAGGTTCACCACCGACACCACCAGCCGTCAGGTATACGCCGAGGAGTTCATCGTCACGGGGAGATGTTGATGCAGATTGAAACATGCGGAAAGGAAATCGACACAATTCCGGTCCATATCAGTTACCGGATCATCGAGTTGTTTTCCGCCGGACTATACTCCAGCCCCAACAAGGCGTTTGAGGAACTTGTCTGCAACTCGTATGACGCCTTTGCTGACAAGGTTGCTGTATATGTCGCGCCCGACTTAACCGTGGAAGACGCGACCATGTGGGTATGCGACAATGGCGAGAGCATGGATCAAACTGGACTTAAGGAACTGTGGCAGATAGGCGAATCAACTAAGAGAAACGGCGTGCGCGACAAACGTCGGCTTCAGATTGGCCGATTCGGAATTGGGAAGTTGGCAACGTACGTTCTTGCCCGCAAACTCACTTACGTCTGCAAACGGAATGGTCGCTTCCTTGCAACCACGATGAACTATGACGAAATCCCCAAGACGACGGATTCCCTTACCCTCGCGGAAAGAGAACTTTCGGAAGCCGAAGCCGAAGCCAGTATCAGTTCTTTCATTCGGTCAGCCGGGCGCGTGTTGGTGCCCTTTTCGCTTTTCGGCACCGAGGCTGTTCCATCGTGGACGTTCTCAATCATGACGGCACTCCGACCGAAGGCCGCAGAGATTAAGGAAGGACGGCTCAAATGGGTATTGCGGACCGCGTTGCCACATAGTCCGGCATTCCAGTTACACTACAATGGCGAACTGGTGGAATCATCAAAGGTCGCGAAACCGATCCGACGCTCTTGGACGTTCGGAAAAGACGATCCGGCAGCGGAGGCGCTGGAGTACGCCACGTGCCGTGAAGTTGATGGCAAGCACTACGTTGATTTCGAGAAACTTCCCGGCGTCTCAGGCCAGATTGATCTTTACGAGGATTCGCTGGTTGATGCGAGCAAGGCGTCGGAGCAAGGGCGAAGCCATGGGATATTCCTGATGGTCCGCGGACGCCTCGTCAATCTTGAGGATCCACTTCTCGGCATGGAGGCGTTCTCCCATGGTGCCTTCAACCGCACCAGGATCGTTGTGCATGCCGACGAACTGGACAGTAATCTGACCTCAACTCGCGAGACCATTAAGGATTCCGAGCCACTCCGACAACTCAAGGCGTATCTGAAGACCAAGTTTAATAATGAGGTTCGGAAATTCCACTTTGAAGAACAGGCTCGCACGGACAGGGAGTCGAGTATTGAGTATCGGCTGTCGCGCACGTCGCTCATGGTCTCGAAGCGACCGCTCCTTCTGTTTGCTGAACAATTCTTCAGCGGAAAGATATCTACCCCGCTCTTGATTGAAAAGCCAGACCCTGCGACCAAAGATGAGCTCCTCGCGGACTTGCGAGCCGAGTTGTTGGAGGGCGAAGCCCTCATCAAGACCGTCGAATGGGCCGTTCTGGGAGCGGGCGAGCCAATAGCGCGGCTTAACCTGTCCACTGGTCGCCTTCGCGTGAATATGTTACATCCGTTTATAGCGAACTACAACGATGCCTACAAGAGCGTGTTGCCGGTTCAGTTTATGGCTATCACCGAGGTTCTTACGGAAGCGCACCTCTACGAACTGGGAATCGAAGAGGCTCAGGTCAACAGCATAATGCGTCGCCGAGACAGTACGCTTAGAGAACTGTCCCTCTCAGACAGGGAAAGCGCCCCGGCAGTTGCTCTCTTCCTGAAGGACTCGATTGCCGACCCCACCGGCTTGGAAGATGCCGTCCACCGAGCATTTCTCGCGTTGGGCTTCGAAGCCACCAAAATTGGTGGCAAGGGGAAGCCAGACGGGAAAGCTGATGCGATCCTTGGGTACACGGAGACAGAAAAAAGGGCCAGTTACTCATTGACGTACGATGCCAAGAGCACCGGAAAGGAGCGCATTCAGGCAGGCACCGCCAAGCTTTCGGCAATCAAGCGTCACCAGACCGATTACAAAGCCGATTTTTCTGTTGTTGTCGCGGTAGACTTTGAAGGTGGTAATGATCCTGAGAGCGCCGTCTCAAAGGAAGCTGTTCAACAGTGCGTCACGCTGATCAGGGCAACCGACCTCGTGCGACTACTGCTCCTTTCTGCGCCAAAACAGATTGGCCTTCAACGAATCAAGAATCTTCTGGAAACTTGCAGGACACCGAAGCAAGTGGCGGCATGGATCGAGACGATTGCTTCCGAGAACATCCCGTGTGGCCCGGTAAAGGAGTTGTTAGAGGCAATCTATGAACTTCAACAGAAGGACACGGAGGCACCTGAAATTGCAAGTGTCCGAATCAAACTAAACGAGAAGATCGCGACCCCACTGTCTCGACCTGAGATCAAGGCGTTGATCGAGAGTTTGCGGGTATTTGTGACCGGATTCATCAGTATCGACGGCGAGAAGATTTGCATCCAGGCACGCCCCGCCAAGGTGCTCGATGTCATGAACGGGGCAATCAACCGAGTGCCCAGCGCATTCAACCAAATCTACCTTGACGCTTTTGCGCCACAGGCCAAGGCAAAGACATGACATCGATCACGATTACGCCGCCTTGAATGAACTTGTCCAGCAATCACACAGCAAGCCGAAAAATTATCACAGTTCCGCCAAGAGTCGACGGAACGAAACTAACCGACTAGGAGGAGAGGAATGACCAAGAAGACACTGATCACATTGGTGGTAATCGCCGCCATCGGCATCGCGAGCGTAGTCATGCTCAAGACGAGGCAAGAGCAGAGACCTCACGAACTTACGATAGGAGCCATTTTGCCGATGACAGGTTCGGCCTCCGGATATGGCAAATGGATGCAGCGCGGCATTGACTTAGCGGTTGAGGACGTGAACGCTGGCGGCGGCGTTCGTGGACGACAACTTAGTGTAATCGTTGAGGATTCGAAGTCGGACAATCGCGCGGGAGTGGACGCCGCCAATAAACTGATCACCGTTGACAAAGTACCCGCTTTAGAGGTTGCATTGACCGGGGTGACAAAGTCTGTTATTCCGTTAGCAGAACGTAACTCCGTCATCGTGATTACGTCGGCCACCGCCCCAGGCCTTACCGATGACAGCAAATACCTCTTCAGGAACGCAACGAACATCCGCAATGAGGTCGACAAAATGATTCGTGCCTGCATAGGCGTCCTCGGAATCAAGCGCGTGTCTGTTATCTCGGTCAATAACCCGGTTGGTCCCTGGGTCAACGAGTACTTTAAGCGGGAGTTTGAGACAGCCGGCGGACAAGTCCCAAACACGGAACTTTTTCAACCCGATACCACGGATTTTCGGACCCAACTCGAAAAGCTTCGGCAAGGGAATCCGGACGCCCTATATATCCTGGGTTTCCAGCAGACGGGACTGATCATGAAGCAAGCACGGGAACTTGGCATTCAGTGCCAGTTCCTAGGAATCACCGACTTCGAACTTCCTGAGGTCCTAAAGATTGCCGGGAATGCTGCTGATGGCGCAATTTATACGAAGGCCGCCTATGACCCCAAATCAGAGGACCTCAACGTAGCCTCATACGTCAAGAAGTACACCGAGCGCTATGGGGAAGCCCCTGAAGTGTACAGCGCCACCGTCTATGATGCGACACGACTGATCGCTCTCGCCTTTGAGAAGGCTGGCGACGCCCCTGATGCCATCCGCGAATACATCCTGACGATCAAGGACTATCCTGGAGCATCTGGAGTCACCACCTTCATGCCCAACCGTGATGTTTCAAAGCCAGTTCAATTGAAGAAAATAGTTGGCACCGAATACGTTCTCGTTAAGGAGTAGATGATGGACGACAGAAAGAAGATTGCACTCGTCGTTCCGCCCTCATCCTATAGCGCTCCTATTGGCTGGGAAGTTGCAGCAAGGGCGCCTCTTGAAGGTGCAACAATAGCCGGAACCGTCCTCCTTAAAGCTGGGTTTGATGTGTTGGGCTACGACTTGCGCGTTCTCCATGATGGTCAACGCCATCTCCTTGATAATCTCGACGGTCTCTCAGCCATTTGTATTACCGGGACGCCAAATAGCTTCCCCTTCGTAAAGCAGTTTTCTCATGTGGTTGCTCAGAGACGTCCCCATCTTCGAATGATCCTTGGTGGGCCCTTGGCGACTTACTCCCACGATACGGTCCTTCGCACGACGAATATCAGAGAGTGCATTATCGGCGATTGCGAGCGTTCTTTGCCCGCAGTCATGCTCGCGCCGTCACTCGATGGCCTAGAATCGAAGTACTATGTCGCATATAAGACAGGCAGGAAGATCATTAAGAATGCACCTCCGACAATGCCTGGTATCGACATGAACGATGAGTTGGTCCCTAGACCGGAATACCGACAGGTCTGGAAACGGACTTATGGCGAGGGGTATACACCACGGCTGGTCTACTACGCCACTCAACGGGGATGCGGCTTTCGATGCACATTCTGTGCGGAGAACCGCACTGTGAGTTCGGCAGGATATGATAGATTGTTTGCGGACATCCTGCATCTGGCTAAGGACCAAGGTGTTCGGGAACTGTTCTTCAGCGATCCGACGTTCAACACGTCAGAAGAGCATTGCCGAACCGTCATCCACGTCCTTGCAGCCGTAAGGAAAGTGTGCCCAGAGCTTGAATGGTCGTGTCAGGTGCGTGCCGTCATGCCAGTGAAGCGCAACGCTCAACCCATGCCGATTCCGAAGGAACTTCTCCATGAGATGCGTGGAGTGGGATGCAAGGCAGTTTTCGTCGGTATCGAGTCTGCAGCCACCAAATTGCTCACATTGGTTGACAAGAAGATAACGATATCGAACGTCAAGGAAACCGTCCAACGTGCAAATAGCGAGGGACTTGAGGTTCACGGGTTCCTTATGCTTGGTTTGCCGGGAGAAAACGATGACACACTGCAGGAGACTCTGAGTCTGGTTTATAACTCGGCATTTTTTCCCCGCGTACGCTACGCGATGCCTTTGCCTACGACGAAACTCTTCATTGAAGAACTGGATGCCCGCGGGGCAAAGAGGCTAAGTCGTAAAGCCCGCCAGTTCGAAGAAGAGGTGCTCACTAAGATGGCGAACTGGCAGAATACCCCGTTAGACGAACCCTTTCCCTTGATGCTCCGAACCGAGTCGCCTCGTATCGCCGACGCGATGCGGCTGATGTCATGGCGCTTTCTTGAGCTACCTGACACGGATCAAAGCCGATTTGCCAAACACAAACGCACAATTGAAGACCGCTTCCACCGATGGCTTGACCATCATGACATGAGTGTCAAACCATTGTTCTTCCCTAACCCGAAGACCGAGCAACTCATCGGCATGCGTCTAAAAGCGGCAATTCAGACCGTTGTGTCGCAGGAAATACTCGGTCGCAACCAAGGTATCAGAATCAAACGCATCCTTGTGCATGGGAGCATTCCACACCTCGTGTGGAGCTCCAGTGAAGTCTACAGGCCGGTGTATTTCTTTTTCGGGGCTTTGAGTAGGAAATGCGAAGAGTGCCAGATGGAAAACCTTATTGCACAAGGGGAGAATCCCGCGGCAATTGTATCGAGCCATTGGCGGCGACAGGTTCTACGGTTCCGCGATGGACCCAAGGTCGCCGATATCCCGCAATGTTGGTCCCAGTCCTTCCTGTCGAAGCCAGACGCTGCGGCGTGCGCACCGTCGGATTGCCCGTTTGCAGGGGGCAAGCACGAGGAGGGCGCATGGTCAGCCTTAGACGTCTTGACCCTATCAAGAATGAGACTGAGACCTTGGGCACTGCGCAAGAGAGAGATACTGCAGACGCCCGCTGCGAGTTCTGAAACGAAGCGGAGCGAGCTTCTGCTTTACTCTCCCAGCGCTCTTGGTGGTGTAAATCAGATCGACAACGTTTCCGTGGCGTCACTGGTTAGACGGCCACTCGATAATAAGGACCAGCGAGCGAGTGCGAGACGGAATTACGTGCATACCTTTGCATCGGAGTCATGGCGAACATCCGCCATATTCGCAGGCCCGCATAAAGGTACAAACGGCAAGTCTACGTCAGCACAAAAGGCCTGGGATGACAATTGGGTGAACGCGGATAATGATGATGCCACAAACAACAGCTTCCACTTGCTCAGTCAAGACCGGTCAGTCTTTCTCAAGGCCGACGGAACGCCATGTTGGCAGGGGGCTCTTGCTATTGCCGATGTGTCCTCCGACGTGTTTATTTACTTCGAAATTGAAGAAAGTGAGGCGGTAGCAAAAGGCTGGGAGGAACACTTTGTCAATGATGTTAGCGCCTCGGTTGCTTTGCAGGATGATGCGTCCATAGTCGCGGCTGGGCATATGGGAGACAAACGCCGCGCCAGAAGACAACTCATTAACCTTTGTGACGGTTCGCTTTTGCCCTGGATTGACCTCATGAAGACCGCCGATGAACGCTGGGAGAATCATCAGGCCATAGAAGGTGTGTTTCCCATGCAGATGCAAAATGCACTGCTGGCTCTTGACTGGCATCCCGGATCAGAATGCGATTCGGATACTTTTCACGCACAGACTTCAAGCACCGTCCGTGCAGAGGGGCTCTACTGTCGCAGAATTCGACAAGAGGAGGCTCCCCCCGTCAAACTCGCTCTTGCGCTGATGGGAGACATGTGGAAGTTTTCGTTCAAGGACATTCTCAACCCTCATTACACTGATTTTGAGCGGTTTCAGCAACTACTGAAGGCAATCCCAGACTACAGGGACCACCTTACGCACTCTATCCAGGTCTACCTCTTGGGAAACAGAATAATTGACTGTATCGCCGCGACATATCCAGGCGCAGGTGTCTTGCGATTGCCTGAACGGTACGGCAAGGCGCTCCATGAATCCATATCCGAGAAAATCAAGGCAGATGAATTACGAACACTGAGGTTCCAATGGGCGCTGGCAAGTTTAATGCACGACTTTGCGCTTCCGGCGGCAAAGGCCAATGAGGTTGTTGGCCATCTTTTTGAAACGTTTCTCGGGATTAGCGCAAAGGGGCAGCACCACGGAAGCGATGGGCTCAAGGATGTTCTGGATCAGGAGGAAAAGAAACACAGAGGATTTCTCTTGGCGCTGATGTCAATGACTGAGATCGGAGCCAAACTATCCCGAGGGGCGCAAAATGGTGCTCAGTTGCAGATTGCCAATGAGGTCATATATCGGGGCTTATATGAAGATCATGGCTTTCTGAGTGCCATCTACTTGTTCAACCAATTGTTCGAAAAGAACCTCGATTGGTGGGAGTTACGGGATCCAGTGCGCAAGGAACTTGCAGGCATGGTTGAAGTGCCTAATGACAAGCGATATCAGAAGAGACTTTCAGAAGGCCTCATTTTAGAGGTCATGGATGCCATTGTGAAACACAACGCATTCAACAAAGAGTATCAGATGGCCTTTGACGATCCGCCATTGTACAAGTTTCCTTCGACATTCTTCTCGGCTTCCAACAGCATCTGTTTGGGGCCGCTCCCTGCATTGTTACTACTTTGTGATAACCTATGCGACTGGGGTCGCGTTATTCACGCTGACGATCTGAAGCAACACGACTCAACTGGTGCCGCACCCACGTCAGAAGTCCAGAGACCCGAGTGCCAACTTACAGATATCCGGTTGGCATGTCCAAGTACTGCCTCTGAAGATGACGTCTACGTCAATATTACCGCCCAATACTACTGGCGACTTCCGGTCACCCATTCCCTCCCTCGACGGGCTTCATGTCTGGCGTACATTTACGATGAATTGCGTCGTGAAATGGACCCCTATACCCCCGGCTTCTCGCTGTGGAAAGGGTGCGATGCCTGCAGCCAACGCAATGCTGCCCGCGAGATGCAAGAACGCGACATGACAAAATGTCGTGCCGTAGAAGCACTGCAACGATTCTGGACACGGGTGGTATCGACAACTTGTGTAAAAGAGAACAGACTAAAGTTTCCCCCACAGTATTTTGGGAAGACGTTTAACAAGATACGCTTGACGGTAACGTTCTATGACCAGTTCCTGTGCGAAGGAACTGTTGGTGACGGGTTCGCGATTAAGGATGGCGTAGTCAACCCATGTGACTGAACGAGGGCGCCGTAGACCGATACGGCTTGCTGAAGAGATGTGAATGAAACAGTTGTTGGCTAACGCGCTTATTGCGGCAAGCATCTATGCCCTCACGGGTGTAGGGTTCGCCCTTATTTATCGTGCCACACGGTTCTTTCACTTCGCGCACGCTTCCGTGATCTCTTTGAGTGCATACTTGGCGTACTTCTCTTCGGCCATACTCCATCTTCCGCTCGCACTAGTGGCGCTGACCGCGATCGCTGGAGGGACAATACTGGGGTGCACCATTGACGTTGCCGTCTACCGCCCATTGCGCCATCGACAGGCATCACCATCGGTGTTGCTCCTCGCATCCCTGGGTGCATACATCGTTATCCAAAACATTCTATCGATCATCTTTGGGGACGATTTCAAGAGCGTTCCAATGGGCCGGGTGAGGGAAGGATGGCTCGTAATGGGGGCGCGGATTACCCCTGTTCAGTTCATCATTGCAGGTGTGGCGCTACTATCGGTATTTGGTGTTGGCTTCTTCCTGGCAAAGTTCCGATCTGGCAAGGAATTACGTGCGGCTGCAAACGACCAGATGCTGGCAACTGTCGCTGGCGTGTCTGTTGACAGGACAGCACTCCTGGCGTTTGTTGTCGGATCTGCCTTGGGGTCTTGTGCGGGAGTCCTGCTCGCGGTTGATGTCGGTGTTACGCCGAATATGGGACTGAACTCGTTACTCATGGGTGTGGTTGCGGTGGTCGTTGGCGGAACGAAGCACATCTCCGGAATCCTGATCGGCTGCCTGCTGGTCGCGGGAACCCAGCAACTGGCGGCGTGGCACTTGGGATCCGAATGGCAGGATTGCGCCGCATTCGCTCTCTTGGTTGCATTCCTCGTGATTCGCCAGCGTGAAGGACTTCGAATGCAGTGAATGCCCGCCCAAAGTGAGTTAGTATGGATTACTTGTTTCATATCTTGGTCCTGATCGCCATCTACACCATTCTTGGCATATCCCTGAATCTGGTGTCAGGCTATGCTGGCTTCCTGTCGCTGGCTCACGCAGCATTCTATGGCGTCGGGGCATATCTGGCAGCTCTCATGGCCATCCACCTCCATACATCATTCCTTGCGAATCTCATCTGCGTTGTCGGCGCGTCTGGTTTTCTTGGTGGTCTTCTAGCCTTACCGGCACTGCGTGTCCGCAACGACTACTTCGTCGTGACGACATTTGCCTTTCAGATCATCGTCGTCAGTGTCCTTGCCAACTGGACTTCTGTTACGGGCGGCCCCATGGGCCTCGCTGGTATTCCGCATGCAAACCTATTTGGCTGGACGCTCACGACTCACGCGGATTACCTGATTGTGTCTGTATTGCTGGCATTAGTGGTGTGGTGTCTGGTCCGTACCATCGTCCGATCCCCATTTGGGCGTGTGCTCAAGAGCGTTCGCGAGGACGACACGCTCGTCGCACTCACTGGCAAAGATGTGCGCGCCTACAAGATCCTCGTGTTCGTGATCGGTTCATCCATCGCTTCTATGGCAGGTGTGCTCTATGCCCATTACGTTACATTCATCGATCCATCTAACTTTACAGTGATGGAGTCCATCTTCATCGTTTCAATAGTGATTTTGGGTGGAGCTGGAAATATCTGGGGACCTGTCCTCGGGGCCATTGTTCTCGTCATTCTCCCTGAATTCCTCCGATTTGTCGGGATTCCTACATCTGCTGCGGCCAATATTCGCCAGATCCTCTACGGTCTCGCTCTGCTCGCCTGTATGCTCTGGCGACCACAGGGCCTCATAGGTGAATATGCATTCGGGCGGGAGGCAAAACCGGAATGACCTCCCTGACTCGTACGCAATCTCTGTTCAAACACTTCAACGGCGTGGTCGCGCTGGCGGATTTCTCGTGTGCGGTTGCCGAAAGGGAGATTCTCGGGCTTCTGGGTCCCAACGGGGCAGGAAAGACGACCCTGTTCAACGTCCTGACTGGCCTTCTAGTCCCGGACACCGGCATTGCCGATTTCAAGGGGCAGACCCTGATCGGCCGCCCGGTTCACAGGATCGCGAATATGGGGATAGCACGCACCTTCCAGAACTTACGCCTGATCCGCCGCATCACCGTTCTGGAGAACGTCCTGCTGTGCTTCAAGAACCAGTCCGGCGAGAATCTGTTGAATGTCTTTTTCCGGCCCGGTCTATGCAGACGACACGAGGCCGGAATTCGGGAGAAGGCGAAGACCCTGCTTGATACTGCCGGACTCTCGGACAAGGCGAACGATCTGGCTGACAACCTGTCCTACGGCCAGCAGAAACTGCTTTCCATCGTGTGTTGCCTGGCGGCTGATGCCGAACTCTTGCTTCTTGACGAACCGATTGCCGGAATCGCCCCGGAAATGGCCGAGCGCATCCTGGCGATCATCGCCGACCTGCCGCGACAGGGGAAATCGGCCATTGTGATCGAACACGACATAGACGCCCTGAAGAGTGTCGCCCACCGCATGATTTTTATGGATGCCGGACGGAAGATCTCCGAAGGCACACCGGACGAAGTCCTTAACGATCCGCGCGTTATCGAGGCCTATCTTAGTCAGACCTAAGTGGCACAGTCATGCTCAAGGAACTTGTTTTATGAAAGAACTTCTCTCGTTTCTACCTGCATGGATGGCTGTCGCGTTTGGCATTGTCCTCATCCTTGGCGTAATTTATGCGTTTATAAGGGCGCGTGATGTTGAATTTCTGGGGCTGAAAATACGTACCACCCGTGCGGGGCACAAACAAGCCGCCACTCTATCCGACTCAGGACTGCGATACTATCCACCGGGAGAATTGCCATCTATCCAGGACTTGGTTCGTACGTCTTCGGCCGCTTATGTTACCATACTAGCGTCCAGTTGCGGACGTTCTATGCCAGCCGTCACGGAATTGCTGACAAGGGGTAATGTGACTGTCACGCTGATGTGTTCGGCCCCAAGTTTGGGGCTGCTTACGCCTGCAAACATTGAGGAATGTAAAGCGTCACTTCGACAGGCATTGACCTTGTGCCGTGAGAGTGGGCGGGCGCGGTTTTACACGTTACGGTACCCTCCGAGCGTTGGTTTCGCGCTGTTGTCCGACGTCAATCAGTTGCCCGTTGTGGGGCTGCTGTATTGGTATACTTTTTATAACGGCTTTGCACGACAACGCGGGCGGGGGCAGAATGGAGCAATTCTCGCACGGAAGGGAGCGAGTGCGGACGCCGACTTGCTTCTCGAATGGATGCGGGCGGAGGCGCAGAGGAAGCTTCAAGACAAGACGCTCAGGGAGATCAAGGAGGTTGCAGACATTGACTTTACAACCTGACATCACTTGCGAATCTGCCAGACAGGAGACGATCGCGGCAATCCTTGTTGGCAGAGATCTGGCGACCGGTTACGGCAAGAAGCAGGTGCTTTTTGGCGTTGATCTGACCGCACGAACCGGCAAGATCACGGCCATCATCGGCCCCAATGGCGCTGGGAAGTCCACCATCCTGAAAGTCGCCCACGGCCTGCTGCCCCTCTGGAAAGGTGTGCTCACTTTCAATGACGCAAACCTGAACGGCGCCAGTCCGGCCCAACGGGTCCGACAAGGGATCACCTTCTGTCCGCAAGGCAACCGGGTTTTCGGCGAACTCAATGTCCGCGAGAACCTTGAACTTGGCGGCACGCATCTGCCTAAGAAAGAAGTGGCCGAACGGGTCGCCGCCATTCTCGAATTGTTCTCGCAACTCCCGCCGCGTCTGAAACAGACCGCCGGCACGCTGTCCGGCGGCGAGCAACAGATGGTCGCCATCGCCCGCGCCCTAGTCTCCAAGCCCAAGCTCCTCATGCTCGACGAACCCTCCCTCGGTCTCTCCCCGAACGTTCTGGCCGACGTGTTCGCCAAGATCGTCGAAGTCAACCGCACGCATGGCGTCACGATCCTGATCGTGGAGCAAAAAGTCCGCAAAGTCCTCGCCATCGCCGACCACGTCTACTCCCTGAAGCTTGGGAAAGTCGCCTTTTCCGGCCCCCCATCCGAACTCACCTCGAATCCCGAGACGCTGAGGAGACTGTTTCTCTGAAAGTATCCCACAATGATAGAAGAATCAAGAATAGTAAGATGGTCGCCAACAACTAATAGCAAGGCCTATTGGCTCTCACGGGCCTACATTTCAACCCGCACTAGGGAACACCTTAAAGATTTGTGGTTGTCCTCTTTGAGGGATTTACGGCTAAAGGCTCATTTTGAGAACCGACAGTGTCCCTGAAAGAGGATAGAAAATGCCGCTACCGATACCAGAGGGTCGCCAGAGAGAGGTGCTCTACCTCCCGTCAACAGGGCATCACGCCGTTCTCGGCACAGCCGGTAGTGGCAAGACAACGCTCGCAATTCTTCGGTCCGCCTACCTCGCTGATCCAGAGACGGATCACCATGGCAGGACGCTGTTAATCACCTTTAATCGGACGCTAGTGTCCTATCTACGCTATCTACAGGATCGTCACCTTGCAGATGTCGTCGTTGAGAATTACCACACGTTTGCACGAGGGTATCTGACGCATCGTGGTAAGCTCGCAAATAACTCCATCTGTACGCCCCAGGATGTGGACGCCTTCATTCGGCGCTCTGTTGTGGAAGTCTCCAAAGGCTACGATGCTCACCCATTCTTTGACGCCAACAATGCCCTGTTTGTAGATGAGATCAGGTGGCTCGATCAGCATGGGATTGACACCCTCGACAACTACCAGGCGGCGGAACGCGTCGGTAGAACTGGGTTCAGGGTGACCAGAGGCGACCTCCGAAGAATCGTTTTCGAAATCTTCACGCAGTACAAGGCAATCAGAGCGGCTGCGGGAAAGGACTACGATTGGGATGATCTCGCCACCGCAGTCTCACGAGAGTTCGCCATCGACGCGAGCCCGCGACTTTACAAGCATGTCATCATCGACGAAGGCCAAGACCTTTCTCCTGAGATTTTGCGATCCTTAGTTGCGGCTGTTCCCGATGACGGGTCGGTGACATTCTTTGGAGATGTGGCGCAGCAGATATACGGACGCCGTCTCTCCTGGCGGAGTGCCGGCTTGCGCATTCGTCGCGCATGGCAGTTCCAAGAGAACTATCGCAACACCCGGCAGATCGCTCGTTTGGCACTTGCAGTCTCCCAAATGCCCTATTTTGCGGACGAGGTCGATCTAGTCGAGCCGACCGCGCCCACAGCGGACGGTCCGCTTCCTGCGCTCGTTGCATGCCCAAATGAGAAGGCTGAAATCGAGTTCGTTCTCTCTCAGGCAATACCCGCAGCGAGGACGAGAAGTGTCGCCATTCTCCTGCGCAAACGAGCTTACGAGAATCTGCTCGCCGACAAGCTCCCTCCCGGCAGCATTCGCCTGCATCGCACGATGACATCATGGGTCGCCGGGCCTGGTATTAAGTATGGCACGTACCATGCAGCGAAGGGCCTCGAATTCGATGCTGTCTATCTGCCCCTGTGCAGTCGAACCCGTATGCCAGATCCTGATGAGATCAGCGATTTCGGCGAAGAAGAAGCGGCAATGGAAGATGGCCGGCTTCTCTACGTTGGCGTTACTCGAGGGAAAGTCCAACTCGTCATCAGCCACTCAGGAGAGCCGAGCGCCCTTCTTCCTTCTGACGACAGCCTTTACGACAGGACGACCCTATGAACATTGAAGTCCAGCGAGCCATGGCCGAAAGGGGGATTTCAAGGCTCTGTCATTTCACGCCTTCAAGAAATCTCGCGCACATCGTGTGCGACCACATAGGGGTCCTCGCCACTCGAACACTGAAAGTGGAAGAACGGAAGGTATTCAACCCTACTGACTTGGAGCGACTGGACCGGCACGAGGGGCATATCTGTTGCTCAATCGAATATCCGAATGCTTGGTACTTCGATAGAGCGAGGGCGACCGAAATACTGTTTCCCGATTGGGTCATCTTGTTCATTCGACCGGACTACATCTGTCATGATCGCGCACTGTTTTGTCCGCGAAACGCAGCATCCGGGCACGGTGCATATCTTCGTTGCGGGATTGCAGGCTTTGACGCCATGTATGCCGATACCATTCACGGTGCCTATGGGCACTCGTACGTCCGCAGCACAGCACGCCTCGCGTCTGTTCCAACGGACGATCAGGCTGAAGTCCTGATTCCCGACAGCATTCTTCTACGAGACATCCTGAGTGTGGCCGTTCGAGACGATGCACAGGCCAAGAACGAGATCGTCCGACTTCGGTTGCTTGGCAGAGTGGAATCTTTGAAGTTCGTTGTGGCACCAGATTTGTTCAACAAGAGACGGCTCAGCGCCATGCTTCGCGATGGCGTAAGGCCGATTGAGGAGGAAAGGCTATGAAAGACAATCAAGTGAGACAGGACGAAAACGGATTTCTGCCCAATTTGGTAGCCAAAGCGAAGGGTGCCATCCTGGGGGCCGCCGTTGGTGATGCCCTTGGCTGGCCACAGGAAAGGCCAGGGCATCAACGGAGCGCGCCACAACCCGCATCGCTTGAAATGCGGCCTTGGGCACGCCGCACCGGTACCAGGTTCTACTCGCACGTTGAAGCAATCGGTGCAGGTGAGTATAGTGATGACACCCAACTCATTCTATCCACCTTCCGCGCCCTCCTTTCGGCCGATGACTGGTGTTCCTGCCTTGCGACTTCTGAGATCCCTTCATGGCTGATTTACGAACGAGGCGGTGGCGGAGCCACGAAGCGAGCGGCGGAGTCGTGGGTGAAGGAACTTCCACCGTGGGCGGCAAAGCCGCAGGAACGGCGGCGCTATTTCGATGCCGGCGGCAATGGGGTCGCCATGCGAATCCTACCGCATGCCGTCATGGCTGCAAACGATGCCGATTTTGGCGGCGCTGCGACTCGGATCGTGGCAAACGGTGTACTGACCCACGGTCACCCGCTTGCCCTTGTCGGAGCAATGGCATACGGATACGCACTGTGGCTTTCACTAAGAAGTCAGGAGACCTTGCCTTACGGCGCCCTCATTTCCAGAACCCTTGCAGATGCCGCAGCGTGGACGAAGATACCCGACATGAAGGGTTTCGTTCACGACTGGCCTAGGGCGGCAGATGAGCATTCTGGCGGCAAGTACAACTTGCAATGGCAGAGCGCAGTAGCCGAACAAATTGAACTACTTGAACGAGCGGCCTCCGCCATGAAGAAGGGTGCCCTTTCCCTCGACGAACGAACTCTCGAAGAACTCGGTTGCTTGGACAAACGAACAGGTGCCGCAGGGACGCGTACTGCGGCAGCGGCCATTTTTCTCGCGTCGCGCTTCGCCACAGATCCCGCCAACGGACTGATGGTCGCCGCATATGCGGTCGGCACGGATACGGATACGATCGCATCGATGACTGGCGGCATCCTCGGCGCACTGTCCGGGCAGTCGTGGCTTGGACTGGCCGCTCGCCAGGTGCAGGACTCGAAATACCTCGAAGATATTGTCGAATCAGCCTTCGCGAGAAACAACGTTCCGCAACAACATGTTGCCGGTGCGCCACGACGAAGACCACAGCTCGGCTCTTTGCTGGAGGGGAAGAGAGTTGGAGACAGGGTGCCCCTGCCTGATGGGCGAAAGGCGGAGATCCTCAAGCAGATTCACCATGAGACGGCCAGTGACAAGACGATTGCCATGTCGTGGAAGGTCCGATGCGATGATGGTCAGACCCTCTTCATCAAACGTCTCGGAAAACACCAGGATCACCCGGCTCCCGATTACCACGACCCCGATCTCTTTCAGCGGAAGGAGTCGAATGCAATACCGACACCATCGCGAGTAGGGGTCAAGGTCTACGTCCAGGACCTGCCCCGGGTCCGTGCCTTTTATGAACAAGTTCTTGGTCTTGAGGTGTGGAAGCAATCCAGCGAGTTCGTCAATTTTGCAGGGACCTTTGCGCTTATCGCGCTTCCCGTTCACGGTGCGTCCGCCGAGGCAATTCGGCAGTTCGCCAAGGAAGGCACAAGCGTCATTTACATCGAGACCCAAGATCCCAAAACCATATTTGAGTCAGTAAAAAAACTGGAGGCAACAATCATCACGGATTTGCGTGAGGAGAATAGGCTGACGTGCTTCCGTTGCCTGGACCCCGCCGGGAACCTTGTGGAAGTGTACCGCGCAAGGACGAATGTCAAGAATCCGGATACCGGAGCTAAGAAACCATCACAGTAAGGCTCCAGAAAGGATTCGCCATGCCGACAGAAGTTCCGAAACTACTCGTATGTATCGCCTGAAGCGCGATATTCGTGCAGGCATGTACAAATGAGCATGGCTGAGGATACCAACCAACCAACCAACCGACCGATTGACATGAACCCAAATCCAAAGGTATCGTATCATGGCCGAAGGTGAAGCGGATGCGGTAGCGATTGTTGGCGGATGGATCGGAGAAACTGTCCGAGGCGGTGTTGCGGCGATCATTCTCAGGATGGGCCTGGTCGCGGGGATTGATTATGAACGGTGTTCTGGAGTATAGTGAAGGCGACTTGGAACAGTGATAGCGGGATTTTGACGACGAATGCCATTGAAAGCGAATTATGCCGACATTGAATTGGATAGGCCGAAAGGCGGTGGAGAATCATCATCGGCGGGTACCGTTTCACCTGCTGAAGGAGGTGCCGGAGTTGTCCGTCGGCGATCCGGGCACGGGCAATCTGCTCGTCGAAGGCGACAACCTCCTGGCCCTGAAAGCCCTCCTGTCGTGAAGCGGAATCTCGACCGATTTCCGGATGATTACATGTTTGTGCTTGATGGTGCGGAACTTATAAATTGGAGGAAATCATGAGCAAGGATTTGATTCCGGCGGAACGGATCGAGAACAGGATTTTGCTGCTGCGCGGGCAGAAGGTCATGCTGGACCGCGATTTGGCCGATCTGTATGGCGTGCGCACCAGCATCCTCAAGCGGGCCGTGACGCGAAATGCGGAACGTTTTCCGGACGATTTTATGTTTTTACTCAATGCGGAAGAGGTCGCAAATTGGAGGTGCCAATTTGGCACCTCCAATTCTGACCGCATGGGACTCCGTTATGCACCCATGGCCTTCACCGAGCAGGGCGTAGCCATGTTGTCCGGTGTCCTGCACAGTCCCCGCGCCATCCAAGTGAACATCGCCATCATGCGGACTTTCGCGCACATCCGGCAGATGCTGGCGTCGCATGCCGACCTGGCGCGGAAGCTGGAGGAACTGGAGAAGAAGTACGACAAGCAGTTCCGTGTGGTGTTCGATGCTCTGCGGGAGATGATGAATCCGCCAGTTCCGCCTCGAAAGCCGATTGGGTTCAGCGTCCGCGAGCGGCGGGGGCTATACCGTGTGGCAAGAATGAAGCGAGGGGCTACCCCATGATTCTGAAGGGGATTGGGATTTGCCTGACAATCAGGAGAAGCGGCAACTCGGTGAACTGTGGGAACGCCGAAGCGCCGGCAAGGGACTGTTCATCATGCCCTGCGGGAAGGATTGGGCGGCGATCCGAAGGAAGTTATGAATAAGTTCTGTCAGAGTTGCGGTATGCCGATGAAGAAGGATCCCGAGGGCGGGGGGACGAATGCCGATAGGAGCAGGAGCCCGGACTATTGCAGTTACTGCTATCGGAGTGGCGCGTTCACCTCGCCGGAGATCAAGACCGCCGCCGACATGCAGCGCTTCTGCATCGGGAAGCTGAAGGAAATGGGGATGCCGGGGTTGGTGGCCTGGTTCTTCACGCGGAGCATCCCGAGGCTGAAACGGTGGAAGGCAACGTGAGAGAAGACGGCTTTCAGTGCCGGCAGTGCGGGCATTGCTGCATCCACGTCAGCGGCGCGTTTTCGGCCTGTGCGACGGTTGCGGACATCGCTCGCTGGGAGGCTGCGGGACGGGAGGACATTCTGGCGTGGGTCGACCGGATTGAGGTCGGCGACGCGTGCGTGTACGATCTCTGGATCGATCCGGAAACGGGTGAGGACGTGAGCCAGTGCCCGTGGTTAGAACAAGTGCCCGGCACCGACCGCTATGTCTGCCGCATCCATGACCTGAAGCCGGATCATTGCCGGAAGTACCCGACATCCAGGCGACATTCCGAGGAGACCGGCTGTCCGGGATTCGGCAGGAGTGGCGAAAGGGATCGTCGAGAACCAGGATCGAGGCGCCTATGACCGTGGTGCCAGGATGCTTGTGGGTTGGGTTGAGGCCGCCAGGCTCGCCGGACGAGACACGGAGGCGGATGCCCTGTTGGAACATCTCAAGAAAGACTACTCGCGCCGGCCGGCGTTTCGCCGGGAGGTCGAGGCGCTGATGCACTCGGAGAAGTGAGTGGCGTGAACACGTACGAGTCGGAGAATCCATCACCGACATGACCGCCTATTTCGGTGGACGACCACGGCGACGATTACGGATGACGAGGAGAGCGAAGCACCAATCGTCCACCGTAGTCGTCGCCGTAGTCGTCTTCCGATCTCCCCGAGAAAGTTACTCCATCGCTCATTCGCAACGAATGCAGACCCCTCGCAACGGCGTCGAGAGCCAGCATAGGCAATAGTGCCTGAATATGAGATGCGTTTGCTCCGGCATGAGCAGGGAGCCATCTACGAGTCGGATCGGGGAGGGTTGGGGGATTAAGATTAAGATTACGATTAAGATTAAGATTAAGGAGTAACACCATCAGAACTGCCATGCGCCTGGGGCTGTCGGGCGCCTACAGCAATTCTAATTTTGGCACATCCGTACAGTCGAAATCGAAATCGCTATCGCTATCGGGGTCGAATTCCGTGCTTTCTCGTCGATTTCGGTCCCGATCTCGATTTGGATCCCGATAGCGGCTGCCAAAATTAGAATTGCCCTCGAACGCATAAACTGCCTCTTTTGTTACCTGGCGATTCATGCTATCATGTCGCCTATGAAAACGTGGACCACGAAGAAAATCCGAGAAGCGAAGGGGGCTGGCACCCGGCTGGCGTGTCTCACCGCTTACGATTTTACAACGGCGCGCATCATGGACGGCGCGGGCATCCCGCTGATTCTCGTCGGCGATTCGCTCGGCATGACCATGCTGGGCTATGCCAACACGCTGCCGGTGACCCTCGACCACATGATCCACCACACGGCGGCCGTTTCGCGTGGCGTGGCGAATGCGCTGGTCGTTGCCGACATGCCATTCATGACCTATCAGGTGTCGGACGAGCAGGCGCTGACCAATGCGGGGCGTCTGCTGCAGGAGGGCGGCGCCGACGCCGTCAAGATCGAGGGGGGCGGCAGCCGGGTCTCCCGTGTCGCCCGCCTGACGGAATGCGGCATCCCCGTTCTGGCGCACATCGGCTTGACGCCTCAGTCGGTCAATCAGGTCGGCGGTTTCAGGCTCCAGGGCAAGAGCGCCGATGACGCCCGCCGCCTGCTCGACGACGCAGTGGCCCTGGCCGAGGCGGGCGCGTTCGCGATCGTGCTGGAGTGCGTGCCCGCGCCGCTCGCCCGCGCCATTACCGAAGCGGTGCCGATCCCGACCATCGGCATCGGCGCCGGCCCCTCCTGCGATGGACAAATTTTGGTCTATCACGACATGCTCGGACTGAACGATGCGTTTCAGCCGACCTTTGTCAAACGCTATGCGGCGCTGGCCGACAGCATGAGGCAGGCCTTTTCGGCCTACGCTGAAGAGGTCGCGTCCGGTGTGTTTCCGGCCGCCGCGCAAAGTTTCGGGGCGATAACGGATAAGGGGCCGGCGACATGAGCGAGAGTCATTACGATTTTGCGGCGATTGAGAAGAAATGGCAGGCGTATTGGGAGCAGAACAAGACCTTCAAGACGGAGGATTTTGTTCCCGGAAAGCCCAAGTACTATGTGCTCGACATGTTCCCGTATCCCAGCGGGGCGGGGCTGCATGTCGGCCATCCTGAAGGCTACACCGCCACCGACATTCTCTGCCGCTACAAGCGGATGCGCGGATTCAACGTGCTGCATCCCATGGGCTGGGACGCCTTCGGACTCCCCGCCGAACAATATGCGGTCGAAACCGGCACCCATCCGTCCATTACCACCGAGCGGAACATCAATCATTTCCGGGTGCAAATCAAGGCACTCGGTTT
>JBIJDW010000136.1:0-7879 GCA_044343885.1 Kiritimatiellia bacterium | reverse complement strand
GCCGTGAAACTCGAACGCCTCCCGCGACAACTCCATCGCCGCCGACAGCTCATGGCGGTTGCGCGGCCCGAGCGGCATGTCGAGCGACTCCAGGCGCGTGTAGCGCGGATGGACGTACAGCACGCGCTCGACGCGATCCGTCCGCCCCCATCGCCAGAAACCGCCCGGAAAATCGCTGTCCCAGCGCAACGCCGGCAGCGTGTAAATGCCGCGCGCCAGCGCGCGTCCGCCGCCGGAGACCGTCTCTTCCTCCCCCGGCCCCAACGTGCCCAGCGCGGCGCGGCGGAGGCGCAGATGGGTCCAGTTCGAGTAGATCAACGTTTCGATGCCGATGCCGCGCGCGGTCCGGAGGCCGGTGTTGCGCACGAGATAGCGCGTCTCGAATGCGCAGCCGCACTCCACGCGCGTCGGCATCCGACACGTCACGTCGAGGCGCGGACACAGGACCAGCCCCAGCGCCATGCAGGCCGCGATCCACGCGATGACCGCGAACCCCACCACAAACAGCGGGGTGACAAATTCGGTCAGCATGAGGAACGCCGTCGGGGCGGCGCCCACCAGAACCGTGAGATACAGCCGCAGCGTCGTGTGGGCCGTCAGCCAGTAGTACAGCCCATGCACGAGCGGAAAGCGGTTGGCCAGACGCTCCTGCCGGCCATGCTGATGGCCCACGGGCGGATACCGCAGCCGCCGCCAGAAAGCCGCGCCGCGCTGAAGGCGCCCCGTCATGCGGGAACCGGCTCCGCCCGCAGCACCTCGGCGACCACCGTCTCGCCGGACAGCCCGCCATGGCGCGCCTTCATGTCGACGAGCAGCCGGTGTGCGAGCACCGGCACGGCCAGCCGCTGCACATCGTCCGGCCGAACCTCGTCGCGGCCCGCCAGAAAGGCCGCCGCCTGCGCGCAGCGCCGGAGGTCCAGCGCCCCGCGCGGACTCGCCCCGAGCCGCAGCCGCGGCTCCAGCCGCGTTCGTTCCACGAGCCGCACGATGTAATCCAGAACCGACGCCTCCACCTCCACGCGCCGCACCGCCTCCTGCATCTGGACCAGCGCGGCGGTCTCCAGCACCGGCGTCAGCGAATCCAGCGGATGCACGGTCTCCTGATCGCGCAGCAGTTGCAGCTCGTCCTCGCGGGCGGGATAGCCCAGCGCCAGTTTCATGCAGAAGCGGTCCAGTTGCGCCTCGGGCAGCGGATAGGTGCCGTTGTGCTCGATCGGGTTCTGCGTCGCGACCACCCAGAACGGGCGGGGAAGCGGACGCGATTCGCCCTCGGTGGTCACCTGCCGCTCGCTCATCGCCTCCAGCAGCGCCGATTGGGTGCGCGGCGACGCGCGGTTGATCTCATCCGCCAGCACGATGTTCGCCTGCACCGGTCCCGGCCGGAAGGTGAAGCTGCCCGTGGCGGCGGAATAGACCATGCCGCCGGTGATGTCCGTGGGCAGCAGGTCGGGCGTGAACTGGATGCGGGAGAACCGGGCCTTGAGCGAGACGGCCAGGGCTTTCGCCAGCGTCGTCTTGCCCGTTCCGGGAACGTCCTCGATCAGCACGTGGCCGTCGGCCAGCAGCGCCGTCAGCAGCAGGTCAATCACCCCGGACTTGCCCCGGATCACCCGCCCTAGGTTCGCCTTCAGTTGAGCCAGCGCCGCCATCGATTCCCGCCCGTCCCGTCCCGTTGTATCCGCCATTTTCAGTCTCCTCGCATGACCGGTTAAAGTTCTCAGAGCGCGTCACTAGGGTTCTCGACCAGCGCTTGGGTAGTTGGATGCCTCCGGAAATAGAAAACAACCGCTGCCGCGCCGCCGATAGCTAATGGCAGACACCCAACGTAAGGGAAAACAGCGTTCTCTGCCGCACCCACCGTCGAAATAAGGAATGCCCAAAATGCGTAATATGCCAGCCCCAGCAAAAGCAACACAATCGAACCATGTCGGCGACTGCCCTGCTCTAGACATAGAGATCCTGTGAGTACTCCGCAAAAGCCAACAAGGACAAAAATAACGCCAATGCCAAGGGGTCCCATCCAATGAGGAGCAATCTCCTCGATGGCAAAGGCCGATGATGCTCCAAGATAGAGCACGCCAATCGAAACAATGGTCGCCACAATGATCGCAGCGACATACCTCACAAACAATTTGATAAACCGTAACATATCTGGCTCGTTAGCTCTATAAGGGGTGTCGCCATCCCGACCATGGCGAGAGGATAGTCGTGAGAAGGGGGGGTGTCAAGAAGGATGTGGGGAGGTGAAAAGCTGAAATGAATGCACAACGTTCAACATCCAATGGCCTGGAGCTGGCCTGCCCTCAGGCCGGCAGGTGTATGGGATTGCCAACGGCCGGGGTGAGGGCACCCCGGCTCCAGGCCTGACGGCATGCAACATTTGGAACTCATGAAATCAGGAATGGAAACACGGCCTCCATGGTTGAAAGAAGCCCCGTCCCTAGTCGGCCTTTTTCCATCATCTTTGGCGACGATACCGCTGACCGACGCGCGTTAGCGCGTACGGTCCGGCGGTTGGTTCTGCGATTTTGTGTCTTTCAGTTTGTTCACCCCTGCGGCAACATCGGCTAGCAATCCGGGGATAAACACCACCATCATCGCAATGGGAATACCAACCATCATCGCGAGTTTCAAGGACGGCTTTACCACAAGAAAGCCGCTGCGCTCGGTCCAGATCATGAACAGCAGTATCCCCATAAAGGCGCCAGTAAGGAATATGCCCAATGTTCGCAGGATGGTTTGAATTGTTGCTATCATGTAATAATTCCTCTCGCAGAATAGCGTTATTGAGCCTACTTCGCAGAAAAAGTTTATCACATTGAGGCGCTTGCAAAACCTCCTTCGTCGGTTCTGCAAGCGCCGTATTCAGAAGCCAGAATTCAGAATTGGAACCCTCTCGCGAGCAACGTGTTCTGTTATTCTGACTCCTGTATTCTGTATTCTGACTTCTCTCTTGCAAACACCCCAGAGGGGGTTTTGCAAGAGCCTCACATTGGTTTAAGAGTAACGTTCGCATCGTCTGTGTCCATCTCCGGGACATCCGGCTCTTCCCGCGCAAATTTGGGATTGCTGCCGGCGATGACGATTGTCACTTCGCCCTTGACGGGTTTGCCGGTGAAACGGGGAAGGAGTTCCGAGAGATAGCCGCGCTCGACCCGTTCGAATTGCTTGGTCATCTCGATGCAGACCGCCGCCTCGCGGTCGCCCAGCGCTTCGCGCGCGGCCTGAAGGCAGGCGCCGACTCGGAACGGCGATTCGAAGCAGATGAGCGTGTGCGGCTGTTCGCGCTCGTCCGCAAAAAATCGCAGCAGCGCGCCAGCCTTGCGCGGCGGGAATCCCTTGAATGTGTAGCTCGACGTGGATAGCCCCGAGGCGATCAGGGCGATGTCCACGGCCGATGCTCCGGGAAGCACCTGGATGGGCAGCCCTTCCTGGACCACGCGCCGCACCAGTCGGTAGCCCGGATCGCTGATTCCGGGGTAGCCGCCGTCGGAGCAGAGCGCGACGGCGCGGCCGGCCTGCAGGGCCTGAATGAGGCGTTCGCCAGCGCGTGCTTCGTTGCCCTGGCGGTACGAGACCAGCTCGGGACGCGGAATGCCGCAGGCGCTCAACAGACCCCAGGTGCGGCGGGTGTCTTCGCAGGCGATGACCTCGGCGGCCTGCAGCGCCTCGCGGGCGCGCGGCGTCAGATCTCCGAGGTTGCCGATGGGAGTTGCCACAACGTACAGCATCTTTTGAGTTCCTCCGTGATGGCCGTCTTCAGTGTTTCCAGACCGTAGCCGGTTTTGGCCGAGACCGGAATCGCGTGCGGTTCAGGTCCGGCGAGGTGCGCGAGCGGCTCCTGCGCGTCGCCGGCGTCACATTTATTGAGCACCACGAGGCTGGGCACGTTGGACGCGCCGATCTCATCGAGCGTTCGCCGGCAGATTTCCAGGTGATCGCACACGCGGGTGTGTGACGCGTCGACGACGATCAGCAGCAGGTCGGCGTTGACCGCCACGTCGAGGGTCGAGCGGAACGAGGCCACCAGGCCGTGCGGCAGATTGCGGATGAAGCCGACGGTGTCGGTGAGCATCACCTTGCGACCGCTCCCTAGCCACAGCATCCGCGTCTTGGTGTCGAGCGTGGCGAAGAGGCGGTCGTCCACATAGGCATCGGCCCGCGACAGCGCATTGAGCAGCGTGGATTTGCCCGCGTTGGTATAGCCCACGAGGCTCACCACCGGCCACTGCCGCTTCTGCCGCATCCGAGCGGCCTGCGCCTGGATGGACGCGATCCGCTTCTGCAATTCCAGCACGCGTCGGCGCATCGGCGCGTTGCGGAGTTGCAGATGACTCTCGCCCGGACCCTTCATGCCGATGCCGCCCTTGAACCGTTGCTGCTCTTCGGTCTCCGGAATGCGCGACATCAGAAATTGCAACTGGGCCAACTCGACCTGAATCTGGGCCTCGGCCGAACGGGCGCGCCGGGCGAAGATCTGCAAAATCACTTCGGTGCGGTCCATCACGCGCACGCCGAGCGCCTTGCCGAGATTGTGGGCCTGCGTCGCGCTCAATGGGTTGTCGAACAACACGGCGTTGGCCGCGGCGGCCTGTAGCGCCTCATGCAGCTCGCCCACCTTGCCCTGACCGAAAAGGGTGCTGCCATCGGGGCGGAGCCGGCGCTGCGTGACCTGGCCGGCCACGCGGATGCCGGCGGTGTCGGCGAGGCGCGCCAGCTCGGCGAGCGACTCGGCGGCCTCGTCCGGATCGCGCCGCGCCTCGATCACCTGAGCCAAGACCACCCGCTCGACCGTCGTTGTCTCGTGCAGTTTCATGTGTTCCGCCGCAGCCAGCCGCTGCGCCAACCTTCGATCGTGAGAGACGCCTGCTCGTGAAATCCGAACCGCTCGAAGGCCGCCAACACGCCGGGATACTGCGCCTCCAATATGCCGGAGATCACCAACGCGCTATCCGGCCCCGGAAAAACCGCGCGGGCGATCACAACGGCATGGCGGATCAGGACGGGCGCAAGGATGTTGGCGACGACCAGCTCCGCGCGGCGGTCGTTGTCCGCCAGCTCGCACACGTCCAGCTCCATCTCGACCTCATTGATGCGCGCGTTGTCACGGGCGATCGTCACCGCGTCGGGGTCGTTGTCAAAGCCGCGCACCGGATGGAATCCCAACTTGACCGCGCCGATGGCGAGGATGCCCGAGCCGCAACCCATGTCAAGCATGGAGCGGCCCGCGCGCTGGCCGGAGATATGGTCGATGAATTCGAGACAGGCGCGGGTGGTGCCGTGGCGCCCGGTGCCGAAGCTCATTCCCGGCTCGATGTCGATCACCACTTCGCCCGGTTGGGCCGTATAGAATTCCCAGATCGGGCGGATCACCACTCGCGGCGAGACGTGCTCCACGTGGAAAAAACGCTTCCAGCTATCGGTCCAGTCCTCGCGGGCCAGTTGCGAGACGACAGGCGCGAGGGCCAGGCCAAAGGCCGCGCCCGTTTCGCGCACCGTGTCACAGACCCCCGCCGCAGCGGCCGCATCCTCCAGAAAAATGTCGATGCAACACGTCCCCCGCTCCACATCCTCCCACGCCGTCGGCGTGAAGGGGTGGACGGAGAGCGCATCGAGCATCGCGTCCACCCAGGTGGCGGACACCTCCGCCGAGACTACGGTGAGCTGGGGTTGAATGGTCACTTGAGGCGCTTGCAAAACCTCCTTCGTCGGTTCTGCAAGCGCAGTATTCAGAAGCCTGAATTCAGTATTCAGAATTGGAACCCTCTCACGGGCAACGTGTACTATTATTCTGACTCCTGTCTTCTGTATTCTGACTTCTCTCTTGCAAACACCCCAGAGGGGTTTTGCAAGAGCCTCACTTATAAATGCCGAATTCACCGCGGCGGTTGAGGCGGTAGGCCTCTTCGGAGCGACCCGGGGCGGCGGGCTTCTCTTCGCCGAAGCTGCGCGTCTGCACGCGGCCGCCGTCGATGCCGAGGCTCACGAGGTAGCCGCGGATCGTCTGCGCGCGCTGTTCGCCGAGCGACAGGTTGTACTCGTTGCTGCCGCGCTCGTCGCAATGCCCGTCAATCAGCACCACATGCGAGCTGTTTTGCAGCAGATGCTGGGCGACCTGTTCGATCTTCGACACCTCGACCGGAGCCAGTTGGTAGGAATCAAAGCCGAAATAGACCGGGCTGAACGACACGCCGGTCACCGGCTCCCGCGACTCGGCAAACGATTTCTGATCGTTGATCGCCGTGCCCGTATCGGCATCCCACGGAACCTCTGTAACCTTCGTCGCCGTATCCTTCTCGCCGCCGCCCCATCCAAACCATCTCTTGACCGTGGTGCAGCCGCTGCTCGTTACCAAGACAACCACAACCAGCGCCAGCTTGACAAAGTGATTCATTCGCATACTGTTGACTCCGTGGAGCACGAACCCCGTTTATTATTTATCCGACCAATCGGGCGACATCCAGTTACCCGCATTCGGGAATAAACGTACCGGAGAATCACCCTGCGTGTCAAGTATCCAAAGTGACGAGCGCCCGGAACCCTCCGCGCGCGAACAGACAATATGGCGGCTGTCAGGTGCCCACGACGGGTCTTCGTGATCCGGACCGCTGGTGAGCGGGGTGTCGGATTCGCCGCCTGCGGCAGGGTCCAGGACGGCGATCTGGTAGCCGCCGGACCGCCGCGTCGCATAGACGATCTTGCCGTTCGCCGCCCAGTCCGGGTTGACGTTATCCGATCCCTTGTACGTCAGACGGCGGGAGCGCCGGGTGGCGACGTCCACGCTATACAGTTGCGGCGACCCCGAGGCATCGCCCACATACACGACCTTGGTGCCATCGGGCGACCAGGCCGGGCTGGCTTCAACGGCGTGGGGCGTCTGCGTGAGGCGGGTGACGGCGCCGCTGCCCAGATCCAGAGTATAGACATCGGGGTTGCCCGAGAGCGCGAGGATCAGCACGGCGGTGCGGCCGTCGGGCGATATTTCGGCGCCTGTGTTCAGGCCGTTGAATTTCGCCAGCGGCATGCGGCGTCCACCCGTGGCCGGAAACCGGTAAACCGTGGGAGATTTGTGCAGATAGCTGGTATACAGAATATTCTGCCCGTCGCGATCCCACTTCGGCCCGACCGCCGCCACGTTGTCCTGGGTGATCTGAGCCAGACCGCGGCCATCCGCATCGCACATGAACAGATCGGCGTTGTTCGGTCCGCGGCGATTGACCAGGACGATCCGCGTGCCGGCGATGCCCCGTTCGCCCTTGATGTTCTTGACCATGTCATTGGCCAACTGATGCGCCAGCCGCCGAACTTCCGTCGCGCCTGCGGCGGAGGAGCGGTTCCACTCCATTCGCTTCCCGGGCCAGGAGACCAGGCTGGAGACCGACAGGCCGTCCGCGCGGGCCGAGGCCGCGCCCGAGACCCGGATCTGCCCCGCCGGATCGATCTTGAACCACCCGGAGCGTTCCAGATCGCCCTGCAAGGTCTGCACAAAGAGGCTTCCCGTCTCGCCCGTGGCCGCTAGCCCGGCGAGGCTGACCGCATCCTTGCTAGCGCCCTCCCCCCGCACCGTGATATCTGCGCCACACACGGCCGTCACGGTTCCCATGACCGCCACCATCAGTAAAAAACGTTTCATTGCAGCCCCGTTCCTGTTCACTCCCCCACCCGCCTGCCGCACGGCGGCAGGCCCAATCCACACACGCCGGAAGTATCGCACGTTTGCGCGGGCCTGTCCATACACCATACACCTTGCATAGGGTGCGATTCACTTTAGTTGATGGTTAGGCGGCCGCGAGGTTGGATCGGAAGCGTGAGACGAGTGCGCACATGGCTGCTGCATTTTTGAAGCGCCAGTGCATACCGGACTGTTTGCAGCGTCTGG
>JBIJDW010000010.1:0-22152 GCA_044343885.1 Kiritimatiellia bacterium | reverse complement strand
CAGAATATGAGAACACGCGGCCCGAGAGAGGGTTCCCATTCTGAATACTGAATTCTGGCTTCTGAATACGGCGCTTGCAGAACCGACGCAGGAGGTTTTGCAAGCGCCTCAGGAAGCAAAGATCAGAATCATTCTGAACGAATTGCGGCCTTGCGCAGCGAGGCCCTTTTTAGCTATTGTGTTGCCATGAACGTTTTTGTTGTCGGAGGGGGCGGCCGTGAACACGCCTTGGTGTGGAAAATTGCGCAGGATTCGAGCAACCCGGTTATTTATTGCGCGCCGGGCAATGCCGGGACCGCCGGTCTGGCGACAAACGTGCCGATCGCGGCGGAGGACGTGCCGGGGCTGGTCGCCTGGGCGCGCGAGCATCGGCCGGATCTGACGGTTGTCGGCCCGGAGGTCCCGCTCTGCGCCGGTCTGGTGGACGAACTGGAGGCGATCGGCCTGCGCGCGTTCGGCCCCAGCCGGGCTGCGGCCCGCATGGAGGGCAGCAAACGTTTTGCCAAAGAGGTGATGATCGCGGCCGGCGTTCCGACGGCCCGCGCCCAAAGCTTCACCTCGGCCGATGCCGCCTGCGCCTCCCTCGCCGCCTTTGGTCTTCCCGTGGTGATCAAAGCCGACGGTCTGGCGGCGGGCAAAGGGGTGGTCATCGCCCAGACCCGTGACGAGGCGGTCGCGGCCATCCGTTTGATGCTCGTTGAAAATGCGTTCGGCGCCGCCGGCGCCGAGGTGCTGATCGAGGAGTTTCTGGATGGCGAGGAGGCCTCGATCCTCGCCTGCGTTGATGGCGAGCACATCGCGCTACTTCCGGCTTCCCAGGATCATAAGCGGGTGTTTGACGCCGACCAGGGACCGAACACCGGCGGCATGGGCGCCTACTCCCCTGCCCCGGTTGTCACCGACGACCTGCTGCCGTTGATCCGCTCCACCGTCATCGAACCGGTCGTCGCCGAGCTCCGCAAACGCGGCATCGTGTACAAGGGCATCCTCTACGCCGGGCTGATGGTGGGGACGTACGGCATCCGGGTGCTCGAATTCAACGTTCGCTTTGGCGATCCCGAGACCGAGGTCATTTTGCCGCGCCTGGCCGGTGACATCCTGCCTCTGTTTGCCGCTTGCATTGACGGTACGCTTACCGCATCGTCGGTGCGGGTCACCTCCGATCCCGCGGTCACGGTGATCCTGGCTGCGGGCGGCTACCCGGGACCTTATGCGAAGGGCATCCCCATCCACGGTCTGGAGGCGGCCGCCGCCTGCGACCGGGTGGTGGTGTTTCACGCGGGCACGGCCGTCAAGCAGGGCCAGGCCGTCACGGCAGGCGGGCGCGTGCTGGCCGTGACCGCGACCGGCCCGGACCTCCGAGCCGCCGTTGCCAACGCCTACACCGGCGTGCGCGCCATTCGTTTTGAAGGCGCCCATTATCGGACTGACATCGCACACCGCGCGCTGGAGCGCATTTAACCCCCACCCCATCCACATCCCAAGAAAGGCGGCCATCCATGCGTAATCCACCCCTCGTCGGCATCCTCATGGGCAGCGACTCCGACTGGCCTCTGGTCCAGAAGGCTGCGGACCTCTTGAAAGAGTTTGGCGTTCCCTTCGAAGCGCACGTGATGTCGGCGCATCGCACCCCTGATCTGGCCAGCACGTATGCGGCTGAGGCTGAAGGTCGCGGCCTGCAGGTGATCATCGCCGCGGCGGGCGGGGCTGCCCATCTCGCGGGCGTCGTGGCCGGTCACACCGTGCTTCCCGTCATCGGCATTCCCGTGGCAGGCGGCGCGCTCAACGGTCTCGACGCGCTCCTCGCCATGGTGCAGATGCCGGCGGGGATTCCCGTGGCGACGGTCACGCTCGGCAGCGCGGGGCCGGTCAACGCGGGCCTGCTCGCCGTGCAGATTTTGGGCGGACGCGACCCCGCGTTGCGCGCGGCGTTTCAGGCGTACAAGAAGAAAATGGCCGCCAAGGTCGCCGAGGCCGACGCCAAACTGCAAACCTCGCTTACCGCCTGAGGTCGCATGGCCACACTCCTTGGACTCACGCCGGTCACGCGCGAGGCCGTGCTGCGGGAAGCGACGGCACGACTCCTCGCTGGCGGCGTCGTCGTAATCCCCACCGACACGGTCTACGGGCTCGCGGCCCATCCGGGCTGCGCCGCGAGCGCCGCCCGGCTGGCGACGATCAAGGGGCGGCCCACCGGCAAGCCGATCGCACTGCTTGCGGCCGATGCCGACGCGGTGCGCCGCTCGGGCGCCGTTTTCCCGCCCGCCGCGCAACGCCTCGCCGAGCGCTTCTGGCCCGGCGCCCTAACCCTCGTGCTGGATTGCGGCGGTGTCTCCGAGGGATTCCGAGTTCCCGACCACCCCTTCTGCCGCAGCCTGCTGGAAGCCTGCGGCGGCTTGCTCCGCGTCACCAGCGCCAACCTCAGCGGTGCCCAACCGGCGATCAGCGCCGCACAGACGCTCGCCGACATCGGACTGGAGGCTGATCTGGTCATTGATGACGGCCCCTCGCCCGGCGGCGTTGCCAGTACCGTCGTGCGCGTCACTGCCGACGCCGTCACCCTGCTCCGCGAAGGTGCCATTGCGGCTGACCGGGTGAATACCGTTTGCTATTGACCGTCCGCATCCGAACGGCGATAATAAAGACGGTTGATTACATCTACAGGAGTACGCATGATTCTCATCAACGAAAATTACGGCAAATTGCAGGCTTCCTATCTGTTCTCCGACATCGCCCGGCGCGTCAAGGCCTATCAGGCCGAGCATCCGGACAAGCCGGTGATCCGTCTGGGAATCGGCGACGTCACCGAGCCGCTGCCTCCGGCCTGCGTCGCCGCCCTGCATCAGGCGGTTGATGAGATGGCGTCGGCGGCCACATTCCGGGGGTACGGGCCGGAACAGGGATACGACTTTTTGCGCGAGGTGATCGCCCGCAACGACTATCAGGCGCGCGGGGCGGACATCGCGGCTGACGAAGTGTTTGTGAGCGACGGCGCCAAATGCGACACGGCCAACATTCAGGAGCTGTTTGGGGCGAAACTCCGCATCGCCATTCCCGATCCGGTTTATCCCGTCTATGTCGACACCAACGTCATGGCTGGGCGCACCGGCAAATGCGTCAAGGGTCGTTACAAAAACTTGATCTACCTCCCCTGCACCGAAGCGAACGGGTTCGTGCCAGACCTTCCCGCCGAACCCGTCGATCTGATCTACCTCTGTTTTCCCAACAACCCGACCGGCGCAACCGCCTCCCGCGAACAGCTCACCCGCTGGGTGGAGTACGCCCGCGAGAACCGGGCGTTGATCCTCTTTGACGCCGCCTACGAGGCGTTCATCCGTGATCCCTCCATCCCCCACAGCATTTTTGAGATTCCCGGCGCGCGCGACTGCGCCCTGGAGTTTCGCAGCTTTTCCAAGACCGCTGGCTTCACCGGCACCCGTTGCGCGTTCACCGTCGTTCCCAAGACGGTGATGGGCTACACCAAAGCGGGCGAGGCCACACCCCTTCATGCGTTGTGGAATCGTCGCCACACCACCAAGTTCAATGGCGTCGCCTACCCGATTCAGCGCGCAGCCGAGGCCGTCTACTCCGAGGACGGGCGGCAGCAGACACGGGCGCTGACCGACTTCTATCTGGGCAACGCCGCCATCATCCGCGAAAACCTCACCGGGCTGGGCTACTCCGTGACCGGCGGCGTCAACGCGCCCTACGTGTGGATCCAGACGGGACAGAAGGACTCTTGGAAATTCTTTGATCGGTTGCTCAGCCTCGCACAAGTCGTCACCACGCCAGGATCCGGTTTCGGCCGCTGCGGCGAAGGCTACATCCGCATCAGCGCTTTCAACAGCCGTGCCCGCGTCGATGAAGCCATGCGGCGCATCCGGAACATCCTGTAACTCACTCCGACTGCACGCCGACGCGGTAGAAGCGGGCCGGGCCGTGAAACGGGGCAAATTGATGAATATGAAACGGTTTGATAGGCGTGTCGGCCGCAGGCATGGGGGGCGGGTGCTCCGGTGCCTCGCCCTGTGGATTGGGCTAGCGCTGATCGACACCCGGCCCGCCTACGCCATGCGCGCGGACCCTGCCGCCATCGGACCTTCCGGTCAGGCGGTTACCGGGGGCCGACCGGCTCTGCGCGCGCGAACCCCTACGGACGCACAACAAACCGCCGCGAAGAGCGCGGAGACATCGGGTCTCCGCGTCCAATGGCACGCCAAGCTGGGCACGCCCGCATCCGTCCGCGGCAAAGATCTCGCCAAACGTGGCGCATTCTCTGGTGGCAAGGGCTTGGCGATCCGTGGCGGCGGCGCGTTTGATCGCGATGCGGTGGCCGTGCTCGACAACGTGTCGAGCCTGTTCCGCATACGGAACGCCGAGAAGGAATTCAAGGTGCACCGGACGGACGCGGACAATCTGGGATTCCACCATTCGCGGATGCGTCAGTTGTATCAGGGCCTCCCGGTCGTAGGCGGCGACGTAATCGTGCATTTTAACGGTCGTGGCGAAGCCTACGAAGTCAACGGAACCTACGTTCCGGACATTGCCGTGCCCACGGTGCCCGTGATCACGGGTGCGGATGCCGTGAAGCGGACGACGACAGATCTGGCGGGCCTGAAGAAACCGGCGGGGACGCTGACCGAGGGGCCGACACTATGCGTGTTCGCGCGCAACACCGAACCCACGTTGGCGTATCAGATCACCGTGAGTTACGCGGATGCGAAAGATGGCCCTGGCCGCTGGCGCTATTGGGTGGATGCCGTCACGGGCGCCATTCTGCTCAGATACAACGACGTGCCGCAGATTGCCGCCCCAACTACCAATGGGGCCAACACGACGGTCACGGGAAGCATTCTGGAGAGGGAAGGTGGCGACGCAACCAGCGTCACGGGGTGGCACGAGAACACGGGCTATACATACCTCTACAGCACCAACCGCCATTGGTATGTCTACAACGTCGCGACCAGCGTGTATCCCGACGCCAATACATACGCTTATCGCGCGAGCAACAATTGGGCGCAGACGGATCGCAGCGAGATGTCCCTGGCCCGCAACTTCGACCTGATACAGAAATACTATCTGGACGTCCATAAGCGAAACAGCTTTGACGGTAGTAACGCATGGGCACGGGCAAATGTACATGAGGGGATCGACTACGTCAACGCGTATTGGGACGGAAGCGACTTTCACTTTGGCGACGGCGACGACGTGGATGCCAACGCGCTGGGGGTGCTGGATGTCGCTGGCCATGAGTACGCACACGCGGTCACAGAACATACGGCCGCTCTGATTTACGCCTACGAATCCGGTGCCTTGAACGAATCGTTTTCAGATATTTTTGGGGCCTGTGTTGAGTTTCAGTTTCAAACGGACGGACGCACGAATTATCCCAACAAAGTAGACGGCACTGCGGACTGGCTCCTCGGCGAGGACTGCTGGAAATGGTCCACGGCGTTGCGCGACATGCGCAACCCGATGAATACGGACACGGTTGGGGCGGGAGGCGAGCAACCCAGTCGGTATCAGGGCACCTTCTGGTACTACGGCTCGGATGACTACGGCGGTGTGCATTACAATGGCGGTCCTCAGAATTTCATGTTTTACTTGCTGTCCGAAGGTGGCAGCGGCAACAACGACGGCATCAACTACACCGTCACGGGCATTGGGATCACGAATGCGGCACAGGTTGCCTACCGCGCCCTGACCGTCTATTGCGTTCCGAGCACCGACTACCAAGCCGTGCGTGACGCATGGATTTCCGCCGCCAATGATTTGAACACGAACTGGGGACTCAGCGTGGAAGCGGCCTGGAGCGCGGTTGGCATTGCTTCCCTTGGCATCACGCCTGCGGATCAAGTCGTCTTCGACGGCCCCGTTGGCGGGCCATTCACACCGATTTCGCAGACGTTCACGATCACGAATGACAGCGTCCGCAGCATTGCGTGGAGCGCATCGCATACCCAAGCGTGGGCCAACGTGTCCCCAGGGAGTGGCACGGTGGCCGGGGGCGGGGTTGCGAGCCTGACTGTAACGATCAACAGCGCAGCCAACGGGCTTCCGAAGGGGATTTACACTAACACCTTGACGATCAGCAACCTCACGGATGGAGTGAGCGAGACGAGGCAGCTTACCTTGCGAGTGGGCATCCCGGATTACTTCACGGAACTTTTCGACACCTCGCCGAACGATCTCAGTTATCAGATGCTGACTTTCACGCCCGACGGCTCCAGCCGTTTCTACAAGGCCAATCGTGATCCCACAAACGCTTTCCCGAGCAGCGCCACCGGCACCGCCTTGACGCTCGCCGACGACGGGTCTGCGCTGGTCAGTCTGACCGGAGGGGCGCAGGTGTCGCTCTATGGCGTCAGTTACACATCATTCTATGTCGGTGGCAACGGCTACATCACTTTCGGATTCGAGGACACCGAGTGGCAGGAGTCGTTCGGAAATCATTTCCGCCTGCCCCGGATCTCGGCATTGTTCGATGACTTGAACTCCGGTGCAGGAGGAACCGTGACCTGGTCCCAACTGGCTGACCGCGTGGTGGTCACATTCCAGAATGTTCCGGAGTACGGCGCCGGCAACCAAAACAGTTTCCAGTACGAGTTGTTCTTCAACGGCGTGATTCGTCTAACCTATCTGGCCATCGCCGCTCAGGACGGTTTGGCGGGGCTTTCGCGGGGCACGGATGTTCCGTCCGATTTTGTGGAAAGCGACCTCAGTTCCTACGGGACCTGGACGGTCCCCGACGCACTGACCATTCAGCCTTTGAGCGGGTTGACATCCAGTGGTTATCCGGGTGGTCCGTTCACGCCCAGCAACATCGTCTACACGTTGAACAACACGGGAACGAACGCGCTGACGTGGACCGCGACTCAGCCTCAGACGTGGGTGAGTATCTCTGCGGCGGGCGGTGTGCTGGCAGCAGACCACTCGACCAACGTGACGGTGTCGCTCACCGGCGCGGCGGCCAGCCTGAGTCCAGGGAACTACAACAGCACAATCACATTTTCCAACGCGACTTCGCACGCGATCCAGACCCTCTCGTTGACGCTGACGGTGTACTCCACCCCGAAGCTCACGTTTGCGCCGGCTTCGTTTTGCGTGACGAACCGGCAGGGTTGCTCGACCAACATGCTGCTGAACATCGGCAACGCGGCAGGGGCGAATGGCAATCTGACGTTCCAGGTGAGCACACGGCCCCTGTCCTACACGCCCGCAGTGGCGATGGCCGCGCAGAGCGTTGGTTTGCCCGAAGCAACGCGTGATTTCACGCGCGTCACTCCGGGCGCGGCGTACGCCGACGGGCGGCTTCTGGTGCGCTTTGCTCCAGGGGTGAAAGCCGCGCAGCGGGTTGGGACGCTCGCGGCGCTTGGCGGAGCGAGCGTGGTCAAGGGCTATGGACTCGTGCCCGGACTGTACCTGGTGAAATTAGGGCCGGGCATGACGGCGGAAGCGGCCTTGCCGGCGTTCAACCGCGCGGACGGGGTTTTATACGCCGAACCGGACTATGTGCAACAGGCGCTGAGAACCCCCAACGATGCGCGCTTCAGCGAACTGTGGGGAATGCACAACACGGGGCAGACGGTCGGCACAGTCGATGCGGACATTGATGCGCCCGAGGCATGGGATGTGACCACCGGCAGCCGCGACATCGTGGTGGCCGTCATCGACTCCGGAGTGGACTACAACCACGAGGATCTGGCCGCCAACATGTGGCGAAATCCGGGAGAGATTCCCGGCAACGGCATTGATGACGATAGCAACGGCTACATCGACGACGTGTATGGGATAAACGCGATTACAGGCAGTGGCAACCCGATGGACGACGACGATCACGGAACGCACTGCGCTGGCACAATTGGCGGGGTTGGAAACAATGGTGTGGGTGTGGCCGGTGTTTGCTGGAACGTGCAGATCATGGCGTTGAAGTTTCTCGGTGCGACCGGCGGCTACACATCCGACGCCATCGAGTGCATCCAGTACGGCGTGGGTAAGGGCGCGCGGGTGCTGAGCAACTCGTGGGGCGGGGGTGGCTACGAGCAGGCGCTGAAAGACGCGATCGATGCCGCCGGCGCGGCGGGGATCGCGTTTGTTGCGGCGGCTGGGAACGGTGGTTCCGACAAGATCGGCGATAATAACGACAGCACGCCAAACTACCCCTCCAATTACGACTCCGCGAACCTCATCGCGGTGATGTCCACCACCGCCACGGACGCCCGGTCGGGCTTTTCTAACTACGGGTTGCTGTCGGTGGATCTTGGCGCACCGGGCAGTAGCATTCTCAGTTGCCAGCCGGGCAACAGGTACCAAGGGATGAGCGGCACCTCGATGGCCACGCCGCACGTGGCGGGTGCCTGCGGGTTGCTGCTGTCGGCGAATCCCATGCTGAGTGTGGCGGACTTGAAGGCGGCGCTGCTCACCACGGTGGATCCGACGCTGCCGGGGCTGTGCGTCTCGGGCGGTCGCATGAATGTGGCGCGGGCGCTGTCGCACGTGGGAGCGCCGTGGCTGACCATTGCACCGACATCGGCCACCAATATGCCGCCGAGATCGTCCACCAACGTGCTGGTCGGATTGAACGGCGCCATGCCGCCGGGACGTTACGAAGGCAAGATCGTGATCCAGAGCAACGATCAGGTCACCCCCACGATCAACGTGCCCGTCACGCTGGTAGTGTTGTCCGAGACCTCGCATGGCACGCCCATTGCTTGGCTGCAATTGTACGGACTGACCAACTTCAACTCGGAAGCAGAAGATATTCTCGACGGCGACGGTGACGGCAAGCTGGCGTGGGAGGAGTATGTCTGCGACACCATTCCCACCAACCGTGATTCCGTCTTGTCATTGTTGGGTGTGACGCCTCGCACGAACGGCGTCGAGGTTCAGTGGAAAGGCGGTATTGTCTCGACGCAGTACCTCGAACGGACGAGCAACCTGTACCCGACTGGAACGCCCTGGACCGGCTTATTCACCAACATCCCGCCCACGAGCATTACGAATACCTGGCTCGATCCCGTGGGCACCAACGTCCTGCGTTTCTACCGCGTGCGCGTCGTGCGGCCCAAGTGAATCGGGAGAGGCGCTTGCCAAACCCCTCTGGGGTGTTTGCGAGAGAGAATTCAGAATACAGAAGACAGGATTCAGAATAATAGAACACGTTGCCCATGAGATGGTTACAATTCTGAATACTGACTTCTGACTTCTGAATACTGCGCTTGCAGAACCGACGAAGGAGGTTTTGCAAGCGCGTCGGTTATTCCAGCTCGAAGTCAACCGTCACGCGCGGATAATCGTGGAGGAATCGGGCGGTCAGGCCGCTGACCTGGCCAACGGCGCGCGCGGCGGCTTCGGCTGACCGGTCGAGGATCACGCTGCCCGAGGAGCTCACCAGGCGGACCTGGGCGATCGTCCCGCGGAAACCAAACGTCAATTCGATCTGCGCCGGCCGCGGCCCGGCATCGCCGCGTGACGGGCGCACCCACGCTTCATAGAGCGCCCGCTTGACCAGAACAAAGCACCGCTGCACCTCGTCTTGCGGAATCACATTCGCCTCGCCGGGTCTGGCACCGAGCGCCAGCAGCCGCGCGATCTCTTCCGCGCTGAGCATCGGTTGACGTGCCAGTTTCACGGACGGCCGCGTCGTCGGCCCAGGCGTCAGCCGCACCACCCGCTCACCCTTGGTAAAACTGCTGACCGGCGGTTTGGGCGGCGTTTTATCTGGCTCGGGCTTCACGACCGGCTTGACGACCGGCTTCACGTCCGGCTTCACGTCCGGCTTGACCACCGGTTTGACCACCGGAACGACCGCATCAACGGGTGGCGGCTCAGGCTCCGGCTTGGGCGGCTCCGGCTTGGGCGGCTCCGGCTTGGGCGGCTCCGGATCCGGTTTCGGTGGGGTTCTATCGGGCTTACTGTGCGTCGTCTCTTGCGGCTGCTCGATCACGACGGTAAACTCGAGCGGGATCTCCACCGGCTTGCGTTTGATCCAGCCCGAGCACAACGAAAGCACCAGGGCCAGGATCAGGACAACCCCGTGCCCGGTCAATGAGACTTTTATCGCCCGGTTGTAAACACTGCTCATGATGACCTTCAATCGGCCTGCGTGACCAGAGCCATTCGCGTGATCTTGAGTTTGTACAACACTTTCATCACTCCGACGATCTTGCCGTAGTCCAGTTTCTCATCCCCCCGGATCAGAACGGCGACAGCGGGATCTTTCAATGCCGCCTCGCGCAATCCGTCCTCGAGTTGTTCGATCGAGACCGGCCGGTTGTTTAGATGGATGGCGCCGGTGACATTCAGGGTCACGTTCTGCGATTTTTTATCCGGCAGCTTGTCGGCCTTGCCAATGGGAAGCTTCACCTGGATGCTGTTTTCCATCAGCGGCAGCGTGATGAGGAACGTGATCAGCAACAGAAAGGTCAGATCGATCAGCGGCGTCATGTCGACATTGCTGATGCGTTGCGGGATTTCCCGCTGGCGCCTTCTTTTCCACCGCAGCGGCATGGGTCACTCCCCCTTGCCTTGGAATTCGCACGCGATACGGCCGGTCAGCTCATCCACAAAACCTTCCATCTCGATCACCGAACGTCGCACCGTGCCCTGCAGCATGTTGTAGCCCACGCCGGAGGGGATGGCCACCAAGAGGCCGACCACCGTGGTGAGCATCGCAGAGGAGAGCGCGGGCGCCATTTCGGAGAGTTGCACCACGCCCTTGAGGCCCATGATCTGAAAGGCGTCGAGAACGCCCCAGACTGTGCCCAGCAGGCCGACCAGCGGTGCGGCCGTCGTGGCGGTTGCCAACGCGCTCATGCCCCGCTCGGACCGAATGACTTGCTCGGCCAGCGTATGCTCGGCCGTGCCACACAGCAGCTCGATCTCCTTGCCGGTCAACGCCGCGTTCTCCTTGGTCGCCACCCGGCCGATCAGCGCGGCCCGCGTTTCGCGGTCACACAGTTTGATCAGCCGCTCGCAGGTCCGCTGGTAGATCACGTCGAGCGGCGTCTGCTCCTGGCGCCGCGCCTGTTCCAGATAGAGGTCAATCACATCGCGTCCGCGCACGAACGCCTGCAGGAAGCGCCGGCTGCCCGCCTCCATCATGCGCAACTCGCGCCCCTTCCCCACCATGATCGCCCAGACGAAGACCGACCCGATCAACTGGAGAACCACGATCGCCTGCCCCATCAGGCTCGACATCCAGAACGCGCCCCACAAACTCGCCAGCGGCAGCGCTGGTGCAAAACCGTCAATCATGTCAAAGCCTCCCCCTGAAAATTATTCGATGAACGGGTTCATTGTACGCCCGGACGGGGAAAAAATCCAAGCAATTCGTAATTTCTGGGATGGGGCTGTGGGGCGTGGAATGGATAAACGACGGCGATCACGAGCGGCCTACGTTCTGAGCGTCGGCGTGGCTTCGCGACGTACGCTCCTGAAAATGGTTCGGCTAGAATACTATTCCTTTAGGGACATGTGCCGTGTGCCACACTGCGTTTGAGTCATTCAGAAAGTAGATTTCAAGTGTGCCTTCGGGGGTCGGGTATTGCCAAATCTCCACTCGGTCACCGGTAGCAAGCGGGTCCCACCATGTTTCGATCACACCCCAGATTGCGCTGTCTGTCTTGACCATGCTCTGGGTGTTTGTGGACTGCCCCAAGACACGGTTAACTTGCGCTCGCGTCATGCCTGTGGTGACCTGTTCGTCGGAATCAATAACCACGTCTTCCGTGGGGGGTGGCGAAGAAGCAGGGTTCTTTTTGCACCCAGGGCAGCACATCAGTGATAACATACAAGCCAGTAAAATGAGTTCGCCTTTCATTTCCTGTCCTTTGTCGAACGGCGCCCATCAGGGGCGCGGCCCCGCCGCGTCACGTGGATGGGCTGGTTCGGCAGCCATTCTTTCCTCGATTAACTTCAACACACCTTGCTCGGTCTTGCCCCTCTCCCACACAAGCCTTGATGAACTGTCGCGAACTCTCTGGATCGTCTTGCTTGCAGGGTCAACCGTGAATGTATAGACATTGCCTTCGGTGATCTGGAATGGTGGGAATAGGCCGTCATAAACGAAAGTCTTTCCGCCATGGGGCAACTCAAGCCGCGCCCAAAGCTTCCCGGTCTCAACCTGATGCCCTGACTCATCCACAGCGTAGTCCCCATGAGTGAGACCGGACGTGATCCTTGGGATACACGTGATGGCAAGAGAGGCGTCTGGCTTGGGGAGTCGAGGAGTGCATGCTCCGGCGACAACCAGCAAGGCCACGAGTGCCATGTGTCTCATCAGTTTCATCTTTCCTCAGTGCCGAACATCGTAGTAGCCGCCACGCATAGCGGGGGAATTCGCACCCGCAAAACACGAAAGCCGTCAATACATCCGTTGATCTCAAACCGTTTGTGTCGCAGCTTTGACGCATACGAGGGTTGCTACGCCCCCGTGCTATGCGTCAAGACCGGCTTCACGCCCTGTCCGTGACTGATCGCCCCTCTCGGATCAGCATCCAGCGCCAGCGCCAGTGTCCGACGAGAGTGAAACACATCCCATCGTCAGCGTTCAGGCTGAGGCGCGCCAGCGCCGATAGCCTGCGACGCTTGGTTCTGCACTTCATTTCCTTCCTTGAATGCGATGAAACTGATGCGCCAGATGCCTCCTCGTGAGAGCGCGTCGAGCACCGCTCGAACATCCGCATGTTTGGCTTCGCGATGACCGCGGATGAGGGCTGCCGGAGGATTCTCCGGCAAGCCGACTACGGAGCGCGTCCGCTCCAGTTCCTCCAATGTCGTCGGCCGACCGGCGACGGTAATCGCTCCATCTTTGTCCACAACGACAACAACCTGATGCCGGTCGTCCGTGGCGTTGATGGATGACAAGACGGCTTGCTCAAAAGTCGGCGGACTCATCTTCAGCGTGGCGCAGCCCGCCAAGAGCATCGCGGTGCCGACGATGGCAGTAGTTCCTCTCATCTTCTCCTCGCTCAGGGTGTGGGTTTCGGCGACCGCGCAGCGGGCGGCGAATACCCACCGCCCTGTGGTTCTGCGTCCTCTTTGATTGCCTTCCATGAAATCAGTTTGCCGTACTCCTTGGTTTCAGCGCCGATGACGATCTCATACGAGGGAAGACCAGCGTAGTCCTTCTTGTCCGCGACCTGCTGGTAGGTCAGTTTGTCGAGGCCGAGTTCCACGAAGAAGGATTCCTTCGGTAGGACGAGACACTTGTGAAGGGTGCCGTCCTTTTCCTGAAACGTGACCACCCAAACCAGCATCCGCATCTTGGTAGAATCGGCCACGGACGTAACCCGAGCTGTCACAGTCTCAGTGACCGTGAGTTGTGGCTTGCCCGACGATTCCCTTGTCGGTGCGTTTGTCTGACCGTCGGCCCGCGACTGGGCGCAGCCGATGGTCGCGGCCAGCAAGGTGCTCGTCATTATTGCAGCGTATTTCATTTCCGTCTTCTCGCAGAACGTCACTTCTCTGGCGCGGCCTTCAGGGCGTCGCCTGCAGAAGTTGGTTCGGGGATTGCTTTGATTTCTTCCCACATTCTCTTGCCGGTATCCAGATCCTTCTTCGTCAACAGCAAATCAAACTGGGGAATAGTCAGTATCCCGTACCACCCACCCGGTTCATCACCGGCCCGGTCTCTGATGATCCTGGCCGAGATGGTCCATTTTCCCGGAACAAGAAGTCGGCCTTCCAGCACGACGGAATCAACAGTAGTAGTCACCAGACCGTGATCCGAGAGGGCGATGGTAACGATTGCGTTTGGCGGAATGGTAAGGATGGATGGCTCGGGCATCATCGTATTGCCATCCAAAGAGGCAAGCGGTGCGGGAAATCCCTTGTCATCGCGAACGCTCAATCGGAGCTGCGGCATCGAGGTGTAGCGAATCGCCGAGTCGGTATGATTCGTGATCTGCGTCTGGACATTGAAGCGTACATTCTCGGACCGTTTGGGAACCGAGAGGATGAGTCTTCCTGAGAGCCCATTGGTTTCCGGCCCCCACGCTGACAGGAATGTCTGAGCCCCGCCTCGAAGCGGCATCATTGCCATTGCGCAAACCAGCGCAGCTAAGAATTGACTCTTCATGATCCTCTTCCCGAACATCGTAGTAGCCGTCACGCATAGCGGGGGAATTCGCACCCGCAAAACACGAAAGCCGTCAATACATCCGTTGATCTCAAACCGTTTGTGTCGCAGCTTTGACGCATACGAGGGTTGCTATGCCTCAGCGCTATGCGTCAAGACCGGCTTCACGCCCTGTCCGTGACTGATCGCCCCTCTCGGATCAGCATCCAGCGCCAGCGCCAGTGTCCGACGAGAGTGAAACACATCCCATCAAACTGCGCAAGGTCAAAATCCCGATAATAATGGGGCCGTTATTGGGGTGTAACAGATGAAGAGAAAACTGAAAGTGGAAAACTGAAAGCTGAAGGCAAGAATTGCTGTTACTAAACGCGCCGTTTTGTGCTACAGTTGCCACCTGATCAACACGCGACTTTGGGAGCACACATTCAACATGTCCGAGGCCACATCCAGTCCTGATTCGGTCGGCGTCGTAGAACCGCAGACGCTGCGGCTGAATCTGCCGCCGGGCGGACTCCGACTCGAACGGGGCGGCGTCTTGCCCGATGTGGACGTCACGTACGAGCGTTGCGGAACCCTCAGTTCGTCAGCCGACAATGTGATTTATGTCTGCCATGCTCTCACCGGTGATGCGCACGTCACCGGTCTGCGCCCGGGCGAAACCCGCCCGTCGGGATGGTGGCAGGATATGATCGGGCCGGGACTCGGGATCGACACCCGCCACTATCACATCGTCTGCGCTAACATCCTCGGCGGCTGCAAGGGAACCACCGGCCCCGCGTCCCTCAATCCCGCAACCGGAACGCCCTATGGCTCGCAGTTCCCGGAGATCACCGTCGGCGACATCGTGACGGTTCAGCGCCTGCTGCTCGACCAGCTCGGTATCCCGTGCCTGGCGGCGGTCGTCGGCGGCAGCTTCGGCGGCATGCAGGCGCTGGAATGGGCGATCCGCTATCCGAACTTTGTCGGCCGAAGCATCGTCATCGCCGCAGCCGCCAGCCTCAACACTCAGGCGCTGGCCTTCGACATCATCGGCCGCCAGGCGATCGTCCAGGATCCCGCCTGGCGCCACGGCGATTACTACGACCGCGCCGACGGACCGCCACGGCAGGGACTAGGCAGCGCCCGCAAGCTGGCGCACGTCACGTACCTCTCGCAGCAACTGATGGAGACCAAATTCGGTCGCGAGAAGCGGCCCGAATGGCTGAACGCCGACGATGCGTTTCACGCCGAGTCGCGCCGCACCTTCCGCTCTTATTTCCAAGTCGAGAGCTATCTCGAACATCAGGGGGCTAAGTTCGTGGAGCGGTTCGACGCCAACTCGTACCTCCACATCACCCGGGCCATGGACGATTACGATCTGGAGGATGCGTTCGGCTCGCTCGAAAAGGCCTTTGCCCGGGTCGAGTCGCGGATGTTGATCGTCGCCCTCAGCGGAGACTGGCTCTTCATGCCCGAACAGTCGGCCGAGCTGGTCACCGCGCTCATCCGCAACCGCAAGCGGGTTTCGTACTGTCATCTCGACGCCCCGGCCGGTCACGATGCCTTCCTGACGCACATCACCGACCTGACGCGGGTGATCCGCGCCTTCCTGCCGTGGGTGGGAACGCCGGAGACCGGCGCCGTCAACGGAGACCGGTTTGACGAGTTGGAGGACGCGATCATCGCTGGCCTCGTCCAGCCCGGCAGCCGCGTGCTGGACCTCGGCTGCGGCAACGGCGACCTCCTCTCCCGGCTCGAACGCGAACGACAGGTGGCCGGCACGGGTGTGGAAATCGACATCGGCCACATCGTCCGCACGATCGACGCCGGACACAACGCCCTGCTCGAGGACATCAACGACGGACTGCAGATGATTCCCGATGACTCGTATGACGTGGCCGTCCTGGGCGAAACCCTGCAGGTCGTGCTCCGCCCGCGCGAGGTGCTCCAGCAGATTCTGCGCGTCGCCCGCGAAGCCGTGGTGGCCTTTCCCAATTTCGGCTATCTTCCGGTCCGCGGCAGCCTCCTCCTAAAAGGCCGCATGCCCAAGGCCAACGCCCTTCCGTATGAATGGTACGACACGCCCAACATCCATCTCTTTACCCTCGCCGACTTTCTCCGCCTGTGCGAGCAGGATGGCCTCACCGTAAAAAAAATACACGGCCTCTCCCGCAGTTGGGTCGGTCGCCTGCTGTGCCGCCTCGGCCTCCGAAACCTCGGTGCCGACCGCGTCATCGCACACATCGTCCGGCCCCCCAACACTGAAGGCTCTTGCAAAACCCCTTAAAAAAGGATGCTCCCATGGAAAAGTGGCTTGAAAATCATCTACCCAAACTGGTACGCGATTTGTCGCCCTGCAACGACTGTCCCTTGTCCAACACCGAAAAGGAAGTCAATCTCCCCGGCCAGCGGGCGGTGGTGGCCGTGCTGGAGAATCTGATCGGCATCTTGTTTCCCGGTTGCCACGGCCATGCGCCGGTCACCCAAGCCACGTGCGAACAGGGCTTGCGCAAAACCCTCGCCGAAACCGCCATCAGCCTGCGCGACCAGATTGTCCGTGTTTTCGAATATCAGTGCGCGTTCGAGAAATGCAAGAACTGCGGCGATTGCCGGGATCGGGCCGGCGCAGTGGTTGCCAAACTGCTCGACGCGCTGCCCGGCATCCGCGCCGCCTTGCGCGAAGACATTCAGGCGGCCTACGAAGGTGACCCGGCGGCCCGCTCGACGATGGAGATCGTGCTGAGCTACCCCGGCGTCTACGCGGTGAGCGTTCACCGCCTGGCCCACGCTCTCCACACGGCTGGCGTCCCCCTCCTGCCACGGGTGTGGAGCGAACACGCCCACTCCCGCACCGGCATCGACATTCATCCGGGCGCGACCATCGGCTCGGGATTTTTTATTGATCACGGCACGGGCGTGGTCATCGGCGAGACCTCCGTGATCGGTACGCGCGTCAAGCTCTACCAGGGCGTCACGCTCGGCGCGCTGAGCTTTGCCAACGACGAGCATGGCAACCCGATCAAGGGAATCAAGCGCCACCCGGACGTGGGCGACCACGTCGTGATCTACGCTGGCGCCACCATCTTGGGCGGCGCAACAGTCATCGGGCACCATTCGACGATCGGCGGCAACGTCTGGCTCATCCATTCCGTGCCGCCCCACTCCACGGTTTACAACCAGCAGCCCAAGCCGCTGATCCGTGAAGCCGGCCATCCACCGGCTTCTTAATCCACGAGAATTTGATATTTATGGCATTTCAAGGCCACCTCAAATACGGAACGTCGCTCCTGCATGTCGGCGAGGAGCGCCTCAAACAGGCGCTCCTGCCGCGCGTGCCGCTCTGGATCGAGACCTACCACCTCACCCTCACGACCGTGCTCTGGTCGGTGCTGATCCCGCTCTTCTGCCTTTTTGCCCGCACCTCCAGCCAGTGGCTCTGGGCTGTCAATGTCTGCATCATCGGCCAGTACATCACCGATCTGCTCGACGGCGCCGTCGGCCGCGCGCGCAACACCGGCCTCAAGAAATGGGGCTATTACGTCGACCACTTTCTCGACTTTATTTTTTTGAGCGCGATATTCTTCGGCTACGCGGTCCTGCTTCCCGCCTCGTTCCACAAGATGATCCTGTTCACGCTGGTCATGTTCACCGGCTTCATGATCCATTCGTTTCTGGAGTTTGCCTGTACCAACCGATTCGCCATCTCCTACCTGGGTGTCGGCCCGACGGAGATCCGCCTGCTCTTTATCGCGGTCAATGTGTTGCTGATTATTTTTGGCAAAACGTATCTGGCCGCCGCACTTCCGTATGCGGTTGCCGCATCGCTTTTCGGGTTGTTCGTCACCGTCTACCGCACCGCGCGCCACCTCTGGAAACTCGATATGATGGAGAAGAACAAACCCTCATGAATCACCCTTTCCGACAACGCTTTCTCGCCACATTGGCCTTGATGACCATCGCCGGCGGCATCATCTGGTGGGGCGCGCAGCCTGTCAGCCGGATGTGCGGACTGGCCGCGCTCGCCGCTGCGGCCCTGAGCCTCGTCCTCTCGGCCCGCGATCTGAGCCGTCATCGCCGCCACGCCAAGACCTATGTCCGCCACTTCGCAGTGGCCTATGCGCCCCATTTCGTGATCGCCATCATTCTGGCCAACTTGCTTCGTGCTTGGGTTCTCTTCGCCCCACCCACACCCTCGCCGCTATTGGCGACCGGCGGCGTGGCGCTGCGCGAACGGCTCGACACCGACACGGCCCGTCTGCTCGCCCTCAGCGGCACCCCCGACGCCGACATCCCCGTCTGCAGAAGGATCGCCCAAAACTACCAGACCTTCTACCAGATCGATCCCGTCGCCGACCCCCGCGCTCATGCCGACGCCTTTCTGCTCGCCTTCGCCGCCCTGCTGCGCGAGACCACGCTCCGCACGATCCAACCCCAAGCCATCACCGACGACCGGGCGGCAACCCGTCTGGCCGCAAGCGCCGCCTATCTTCCGCTCGTCCGAGGCAACAGCCCCGACAATCCCCTGCTGCCCCTGATCGACGCCGATCTGCAGACCCTGCCCGCGCGTCTCATCCGTCCCCTGCGCTTCCCCCTGCATGCGTTGCGCCGTTATGCGCTTGAGGAGTAAGTCATGAGTCCACACACCATCCCCACTCCCGCATTTGTCGTCGACGCCGCCGCCCTTGACCGGAATGTCGCGATCCTGGCCCGGATCAAGGCGCGCACGGACTGCAAAATTCTCCTCGCGCTCAAGGCGTTCTCGATGGTTGCCGCGTTCGACCGCCTGCGTGCCCGGTTGGACGGCGTCTGCGCCAGTTCGTTCCACGAGGCCCGCCTGGGCCGCGAAGCCTTTGGGGGCGAGGTGCACGCCTTCGCTGCGGCCTTTTCAGAACCGGACTTCCAGGAGATGTTGCCGCTGATCGACCACGTCACGTTCAATTCCTTCCGCCAATGGCGTCAGTTTCGTCCCCTGATCGAGGCCGCCGGCCATCCCATCGCCGCCGGCCTGCGCATCAATCCGGAACACAGCGAAGGACACACCGCGCTCTACGACCCCTGCGCCCCCCGCTCGCGCCTCGGCATCCGGCGCGAAGCTTTTGAGGGCGAGTCGCTCGACGGGCTCACCGGCCTCCACTTCCACTGCCTCTGCGAACAAAACGCTGACGTGTTGGAGCGGACGCTGGTGGCGGTCGAATCCCGCTTCGGCGATCTGATTCCCCGCTTCGCGTGGATGAATTTCGGCGGCGGCCATCACATCACCCGCGCCGATTACGACGTGGACCGGCTGTGCCGAATTATCACCGATTTCCGCGCGCGCCACGCCGGCATGCCGGTCACGCTCGAACCGGGCGAGGCGGTCGCCCTCAACGCGGGCGTCTTGGTCGCTACGGTTCTGGACGTGGTGGTCAACGAGATCCCCATCGCCATCCTCGACGTCTCCTGCACCTGCCACATGCCCGACGTGCTGGAGATGCCCTACCGTCCGCGGGTCTACCGGGGCGAAGCATGGGACGGCAGCGCCGTCGCTCCTGCAGGCGCCGAGTTCGGCGGCGAGCCTGGCGAGAAATCATTCACGGTCCGCCTCGCTGGTCCCTCGTGCCTGGCGGGCGACTGCATCGGCGACTATTCGTTTGCAAGCCCCCTCCGCCCCGGCGACCGGCTGGTATTCGAAGACATGGCCCACTACACCATGGTCAAAACAAACACCTTCAATGGCATCAACCTGCCCTCCATCCTGCTGCGCCAACCCGACGGCACGCTGACCCTGGTCCGCCGCTTCGGCTATGACGACTTCACCTCACGGCTGTAACACGGCAGACCCGGACTTCTGAATAATTATGTCACGTTTGCCATTCAGCATGGCCGCAGAAGCGTCCCGCTCGGGCGCTCGCGCGGGAGAATTTGAGACCCGGCATGGCCGGGTTCAGACACCGGTGTTCATGCCGGTGGGCACGCAGGCCACCGTCAAGTGTCAGACCGTGGATTCGCTGCGCGAGGCCGGGTCCAGCGTGCTGCTGGCCAACACCTATCACCTGATGTTGCGTCCCGGCGCCGCCGTGTTTGAAAAATTCGGGGGCATTCACCGCTTCATGCACTGGGACCGTCCGGTGCTGACCGACTCTGGCGGGTATCAGATTTATTCCATGCCGCAGGATTGCCGGCTGACCGAGGCGGGCGCGCAGTTTCAGAGTTACATCGACGGGCGCTGGCTGCTGCTTTCCCCTGAGACCAGCATCGCCATGCAGCGGGTAATCGGCAGCGACATCATGATGCCGCTGGACCACTGCATTGCATCCACGTCCCCCCGCGCCGAAGCCGAAGCCGCCATGGAGCGGACGCACCGCTGGGCGCTGCGGAGTCTGGAGGCGCGCGGCGATTCACCGCAGGCGCTGTTCGGCATCGTGCAGGGCGCGGCGTTTCCCGACCTGCGCGAGGCCAGCTCCGCCTATCTCACCAGCCTACCGTTCGACGGCTTTGCGGTCGGCGGCCTGGCCGTGGGCGAGTCGCGGGAGCAGCGCGAAGATCTGACCGCCGCCGCCACCGCCGGACTGCCGCGTGATCGGCCCCGCTACCTAATGGGCGTCGGCACGCCGGTGGATGTGATCGAGGCGGTGCATCGCGGCGTGGACATGTTTGATTGCATCATTCCGATCGCCCTCGCGCAGCGCGGCACCGCCTATACCTCGGAAGGCCGCCTGCACATGCGGCGCGGATGGTACCGCCTGCAGGATCAGCCGCTGGACCCAGACTGCGCGTGCTCGACCTGCCGCCGCTATTCACGGGCGTACCTGCACCACCTGTTCAAATCGGATGAAGCGCTGGGGTGGCATCTGCTGGGACTGCACAACCTCTCTTTTTATCATCACCTGACGCGGGAGATCCGGGCGCGCGTGGTGGCGGGCGATTTTTACGCATACTACCTGGAGAAGCGGGAGGCGTGGGCGCGTGTCGATGGCGACTCGCCGGGCGCGCGGCGGCCGCAGCCACGCCCCGTGCCGCGGCTGCGGATGGGTGACTACGAAGTGCAGCGGTCCGAGGCGGGGTTTTCCAGCATCCGCCAATGCAGTTCCGGCGAGGTCATGCATTCCGTCAGCAATCCGGTCGAGGAATCGCGCCGACTCTATGTGGAGCAGTCCGGGCTGGATGCGCGTCTGCGTCTTCCGGAGGCGCCGGAACTGGTGGTGTGGGATGTCGGACTGGGCGCCGCCACCAACGCGATGGCGGCGGTACGCTGCTGGGAAGCCGCGCAGGCCGACGGACAGCCGGTCCGGCCCCTGCGCATTGTCAGCTTTGAGCGCGACCTCGATTCGCTGCGACTGGCCATTCGCTATTCAGCCCGTTTTCCGCATCTGCACCATGCGGCGCCGAGCGCCATTCTCCAGCACGCCTGCTGGGCGCATGGCACGGGAGGACTGCGCTGGACATTGCTGGCCGGTGATTTCTGCGAGCACCTGACGTCCGCACCCCGTCCGGATCTGATTTACTACGACCCCTTCTCCTACAAGACCGACGGTCCGCTCTGGACGGCCGCGATGATGGCTCGCATCTTTCAGGCCTCGATTCCGGGTGAAACCGCGCTCTTCACCTACACCACCTCCACCGCCATTCGCGCAGCGCTGCTGGCTGCGGGTTTCTATGTGGCGCGCGGCGCGCCCACGGGGCCCAAGGCCGAAACGACAGTGGCGTACACTCACCCGTCCTGCCTGTCCGTGGCCGGGGTTGCGGCGGCGCCGCTGTTGGATCGTCAGTGGTTGGATCGCTGGGATCGAAGCGGCGCCCGTTATCCAGCCGATGTCGCGCCGGACGCACAGGCCGACTTTGCCCGACAAATCTGCGCCCACCCACAATTCACCGGCCAGACGTAACGTCAGCTCCATCGGCCTGCATCGCTTGGTTGGGCGTATTTGTTTGCGCCGCAAACATTCTAACAAAATGGTTGGTTTCGTACGGACTTCCGCCTTCTGCCCTAGCCCGACTTTCCCCGTTCGAGGTATAAACCATCGATTTTGCTGGGGTTTGACCCTCAAGGTTTCCCCTACATTTCAGTCCCCGGCAGAAGCCTCGATGCGGGGCGGCGGCTGTTCGGGGAGTCG
>JBIJDW010000196.1:0-6240 GCA_044343885.1 Kiritimatiellia bacterium | reverse complement strand
AACCCGGATTTTCATTTCCAGTTACCCCCTCGTTTCTTCGCGGCGAAGCCGCGCGGCAGGCTGTATTCTGACTTCTCTCTTGCAAACACCCCAGAGGGGTTTTGCAAGCGCCTCCCCCATAAATACACTCCCCCATAAATACATTGCCCAACGACGGGTTTATCGGGTAAACTGACTGCGATATTAACACGGGTGAGGAAAAGCCATGAAACAGGATATGCGCGCCAAACGGACTATCTTGCTGGTCGACGACGACACGAGCCTTTTGCAGACGCTGGATGACTTTCTAAGTTACGAGGGTTACCAGGTTGAAACGGCTGACAGTGGCGAGCGGGCGCTGGTCAAATTGCGCCGGATCAAACCGGACATCATCATTCTGGACATGAGCATGCCCGGAATGGGAGGCATTGGCTTCCTCGACCGCATCACGCAACCCGATGGCAGCACCCGGTTCCCGGTTCTGGTGTTGACGGCGCGTGCGGCGATGGCCGAGTATTTCGCCTCGCGTCAGATCGACGGTTTTGTCTCCAAGCCCTGTAATCCGGAGGACCTGCTGAACGAGGTCAGCCGCATCATCTTTCTCCGCAGTGGTGATTCCGCTTCGGGAACGAATGCCACGCTCGATCCGGTCGCGGCAGCCACGATGCGGCGGGCACTTCTGGCCGAAAGCGATGCTGCGCTCTCTGCGTCTCTGAGCGTTGATCTGCAGCGCGCGGGTTTCCAGGTCGAGGTCGTCAAGACCGGGCCGGCCGCGCTGGAACTGGTGATCGTGAGCAAGCCCGACGTGGTAATCCTGCGAATGGCGTTGGAAGGGATGAACGCCAGCGAGATCGTGAACACCCTGCGCCGGCTGCCGAACCTGCGCCAACTGCCGATCGTGGTTTACGGCATCGCCACTCCTGACGCGCTGATCGAACATGTGGCGATGCTCGACTTGTCGGAAGTCGCCGCGATCAAGGATCTTTCGGCCGACAAGATTATCAATGCCGCGCTGGCTGTCACCGTGAAGCGGTAGCGGAGTTGCCTCAGGAGACCCGGAATGCGTTGTCCCAAATGCGGCCACATGGATGACAAGGTGCTCGACAGCCGGTCGGCCCGGGACGGGGCGTCCGTGAGGCGACGCCGCGAATGCCTCGCGTGCAACCAGCGCTTCACGACCTACGAGGAAATCGTGCGCGACGAGTTGCGCGTGGTCAAGCGCGATGGCCGCCGCGAGGATCTGAGCCGGGCCAAATTGACGGCTGGCGTGTTGCGGGCGTGCGAGAAGCGTCCGATCACGCAAGCACAGATCGAGGCGCTGGTCGATTCGGTTCTGGATGAGGTCTCCCAGACCGGAGATGCCGAGGTCTCCACCAACGCCATCGGCGAGAAAGTGATGATCCGGCTGAAGAAGCTCGACGAGGTGGCCTATGTGCGGTTCGCCTCGGTCTATCGGCGCTTTGCCGATGTGAACCAGTTTTTAAATGCAATTCAGGACATGGTAGGAAAAACCTAAGACTAAGGGGGGTGACATGGTTGATGACGCACGGATTCGGGCCGAACTTGATAATGTGCTGGCCGACGTCGATTTTCCGGAATTGGGCAACCGCATCAGCGGCAAAGTTCGCGATAGTTTCGTCATCGGCAAGAAACGGATTCTGGTCACCACCGACCGCATATCGGCATTTGACCGGATCCTCGGCACCATCCCGTTCAAGGGACAAGTGCTGAATCAGCTCGCGGCATTCTGGTTCGAGAAGACCCGCCAAACCGTCCCCAACCACATGCTGGACGTTCCCGATCCCAACATCATGGTGGTGGCAGAATGCGGCCAGCTTCCTCTCGAATTCATCGTCCGCGGCTACATCACCGGCGTCACCAAGACCTCGGCCTGGATGAATTACGCGGCTGGCGCGCGGGTCATCTGCGGCAACGCCCTTCCCGATGGTCTGAAGAAGGACCAGAAACTGGAGCGCCCCATTCTGACGCCGACCACGAAGCACGAAGAGCACGACCGCAACATCTCGCGCGCCGAGGCGATCACCGAGGGGTTGATCGACGGCGCCACGTTTGACGCCGCCGCCGCCCTCTGCATGAAGCTGTTCGACGCCGGTGTGCGCCATGCGGCGTGCCAGGGGATGATCCTCGTGGACACCAAGTACGAAATCGGCACCCGCGACGGCCAGTTGGTCGTCAGTGACGAAATCCACACCCCCGACTCGTCGCGCTACTGGTTCGCCGACACGTATCAAAGCCTGTTCGACGCCGGCCGGGACCAGCGGAAGCTCGACAAGGAGTATGTCCGTGAATGGCTCGCCGCACGGGGCTTCCGAGGTGACGGCCCGGTGCCCACGCTCACCGAAGAGGTGCGAATCGAGGCGGCCAAGCGCTATATCGAAGCCTACGAGCGGGTCACCGGCCTGCCGTTCAAGCCGATCGAGGGCCCGATCCGGGACCGCGTGCGTCGGGCGTTGGAGCGGATTCTGTGAGCCTGTCAGGAGAGAGCATGTCGTTACCCGAACAACCGGTCTCGGAACCGGCCAACCTCTATCGCGAGCAGCGTCTGGCCAACATGCGCCAATTGGAAGCGCTCGGCCAGAAACCATTCGGTCACGCCTGGCCGCGCAGCGGCCGGCTGGCCGAGATCCGCACGGCGTTCGAGGAGAACAAAACCGTGAGCGTCGCCGGCCGCCTGATGACGATCCGGGGCATGGGCAAGGCCGTGTTTGCCGACCTCTACGACGGCTCGGGGCGCTTCCAGATATTCATCAAGATGAACGCGCTGGGCGAAGACGCCTTTCAAGCCTTCAAGCTGCTGGATCTGGGCGACCAGATCGGCGTCGAAGGCCGGCTTTTCGTGACGCGGATGGGTGAACAGACGATCGAGGTGCACCGCTGGGCGCTCCTCTCCAAGGCGTTGTTGAACCTGCCGGAGAAGTGGCATGGCCTGCAGGACACCGAGGAGCGATACCGCAAACGCTACCTCGACCTGATCGCCAATCCCGAATCCCGCGATCGCTTCAACAAGCGGATCACGATCATCCGCGAGATTCGCAACTACCTCGACGCCCGCGGCTTTCAGGAGGTCGAAACGCCGATGATGCAGCCGCAGGCTGGCGGCGCCGCCGCGCGGCCGTTCATCACCCGCCACAATGCGCTGGCCTGCGACATGGTCATGCGAATCGCTCCGGAGCTTTACCTCAAACGGCTCCTCGTCGGCGGTTTTGACAAGGTTTACGAGCTGGGAAAGAACTTTCGCAATGAGGGCCTGGATCGCACCCACAACCCGGAATTCACCGTGTTGGAGGTCTACGAGGCCTATGGCGACCGACTCACCATGAAGGCGATCATCGAGGGCCTCATCCCGGCCCTCGCCGACACGGTGCTGGGCGCGCGAGCCGTCACGCTGAAGACGGCGGATGGCGGCGACGAGATAATCAATCTCGATCCCCCGTACCGCGAAGTCGCCTATGCCGACCTGGTCCGCGAACGGATGGGCGCCGACTGGTTTGAAACGCCCCTCGACGAGGCGCGTCGGCGGGCGGTTGCCGCCGGACTGGATCTTGCGCCGGGCCTGAGCCACCTGCTCATTACCCACGAGATCTACGACAAGCTGATCGAGCGGACGCTCCGGCAACCGACCTTCGTCACGCGGCTTCCCAAGCAGCTCGTGCCGCTGGCCAAGGCCTGTGCCGACGATCCGGCCTGGGTGGACGTGTTTGAATTTGTTGTGGCCGGCAAGGAGCTGTGCCCGGGATACTCCGAAAACAACGACCCGATCGAGCAGCGGCAGCGTTTCGCCGAGCAGGTCGGCGAGAATCCGGAACGGATTGACGAGGATTTTCTGACGGCGCTCGAACACGGCATGCCGCCGGCTGGCGGCATGGGAATCGGCATTGACCGGCTGGTGATGCTGCTGACCGCAACCGACGTGATCCGCGACGTGATCCTCTTCCCGCAGCTCAAGCAACGCTGACGCAGAACGAATGAAGCGGAAGGATGTCCATGGCATCGGCTGATAAAAAAAACGGATCGCATCCGGTGATTGACGAGACGGTCTGCAAAGGGTGCGGCCGCTGCGTAGCGGCGTGTCCGAAGCAGGTGCTGCGCCTGCGCGAGCGGCTCAGCCGCCGAGGCATCAAGCCCTCCGAGTACACGGGTGCAGGCTGCGTCGGCTGCAACGTCTGCTTCTACAACTGCCCGGAACCTTACGCAATCGAAGTGCACACGGAGAAGTAAACGATGGTGAAATTTGTCAAGGGCAATGAGGCCGTGGTGATCGGTGCGCTGTATGCCGGTTGCGACTACTACTTTGGCTATCCCATCACGCCCGCGAGCGAAGTCGCCCATGCCGCCTCGGCCTGGTTTCCGGCAGTCGGGCGCGGCTTTCTGCAGGCGGAGTGCGAAACGGCGTCGATCAACATGGTCTACGGTGCTTCGGCGGCCGGCAAGCTGAGCATGACCGCCTCGTCCGGCCCGGGCATCAGCCTGATGCAGGAGACGATCTCCTACATGGCGGGCGCCGAGTTGCCGGGCGTCATCGTCAACGTGCAGCGGGCGGGTCCGGGCCTGGGTAACATCTATCCCGAACAGGCCGATTACAACCAGGCGGTCAAAGGCGGCGGCCACGGCAGCTATCAGTGCATCGTGCTCGCGCCGGGAAACGTCCAAGAGATGTGCGACCTGACGATGCTGGCGTTCGAGCTTTCGTTTGCCTACCGCAACCCGGCGATCGTGCTTACCGATGCCATGCTCGGCCAGATGATGGAGACGCTGCGCCTGCCCGAGGCCGAGCTCCCCCGCCCGAAAACCGACACCTGGGCCGTCTCGGGAACGCCGGCAACCCGCAAAAACCTGATCACCTCGATCTACCTCGACGTGGCGCAGGAAGAGGCGATCAACCACACGCTGCAGGACAAGTACACGCGGATGCAGGTGGAGGCGCGCGCCGAGCAGTACCAGACCGACGACGCGGATGTGGTGGTGATTGCCTATGGCGTGTCCAGCCGCATCGCGCGGACCGCCGTCGACAAACTGCGCGCCACCGGCGTCAAAGCCGGTCTGTTTCGTCCGATCACGCTGGCGCCGTTCCCGACGGCGGCGCTCTGCGCGGTGGCCGACGGACGCAAACTGCTGGTAGTTGAGCTGAGCTGCGGGCAGTTTCATGACGATGTCTTCTTCCATCTGGCTAAAGGGCTGGGGCGTGTCGTCACCGTCGGCCTGCTGAACCGGATGGGCGGGGCCTTGATTGCCGTGGATGACGTGGTTGCGCGTGTGAAGGAACTGTGAGATGGCTGTCAAAAAAACGGTAGGCATGTACCCGGCGTTCGATCGCAGCGGCACCTCGACCCGCGCCTCGCATTATTGCGCCGGCTGCGGACACGGGATCATTCACAAGCTCATTACCGAGGCCGTGACGGATCTGGGCATCGCGGACCGCGTCGTGATGGCCAATCCGATCGGCTGCGCGGTGTTCGGTTATTACTACTGGGACGTGGGCAACATCGGCGCGGCCCACGGCCGAGCCGCCGCCGTCTGCACCGCCGTCTGCCGGACCTGCCCCGAAGCCATCGCCCTGGCGTACCAGGGCGACGGCGACCTCGGCGCGATCGGCTTCAACTGCACGTTCCAAGCGGCGAATCGCGGCGAGCGCATGGCCACCTTTTTTGTGAACAACGGGACCTACGGCATGACCGGTGGACAAATGGCACCGACCTCACTGGAGGGGCAGAAAACGGCCACCACGCCGCTCGGCCGCGATGTGCTGAACGATGGCTACCCGTTGCACGTCTGCGAAGTGATCAACCAGCTGACGGCTCCGGTTTACATCGAGCGGGTCTCGGTTGCCGACACCCGGCGGATCATGGATGCCCGGCGGGCGATACGCAAAGCGCTGGAGCTTCAGCGTGACGGCAAGGGCTATGCGTTTGTCGAGATCCTGTCGCCGTGTCCGACCAACTTGGGGATGGATGCCGTGCAGGCGGCGCAGTTCACCAACGACAAGATGGAGCGGGAGTTTCCGCTCGGCGTGCTCCGGGATCAGAGCGCAACGGCGACCGCGCGTCCCGCCGCCCCCGCCAAACCGGGGCCTGCAGCTTTCTTCACCAGCAATCCGGACGGCGCCACCGACGCCGCGCCCGATCCGTCGTTCGCGGAACAGCGGCTGAAATTCGCCGGCTTCGGCGGACAGGGCATTCTCAGCCTGGGTCTGTACGTGGCCGAGGCCGGGCGTTTTGCGGGACGCTATACGACCTGGTTCCC
>JBIJDW010000135.1:0-8007 GCA_044343885.1 Kiritimatiellia bacterium | reverse complement strand
ACACGTGTTGTTTTTCATGCGCCTGTAGATTACAGGCGTTCGGCCACCCGGTCAGCATTTTTATGAGTCCGTGGGCTGAGCCTATGGGATGCTAGTGAGTGCAGATGAAGTTGTGTAACAGCGCGGGTGTTGTACTCGCCGGTCCGTGTAGCGCCATGCTCGATCTGCGATCGTCGAGCTGGACGGAGGGCTTTAATGCGACGGACGGGCGGGAACAAAGAATAGCCCTCGTAAGGGAGAAGTGGAACCAGGAGTGTCCGGGCACCGCTGGGGACGACGCAACGGAGTTCCAGTTCGGAGATCCTCAAAAGACCAGGCTGCTTAGTAAAGCAGCATTTGAGAATCTGTGGGACGGCGGGGAGCCATCGGGTGACATAAAGGTAATCGCCGCCCACGGAGGGCCCGCGTTCGAATCGACATGGCCTTGCATTGGAAATCCTCAACTCGGGACTCTTGCTACGGTGCAACGTAAAACTAAAGAGTTCATTATGCCAGCGGGCTATCCTGACGCTGAGTGGCAAGTCGTGTTGTCATGCTTTGCTCTGGGTGATTTAGACGGTCAGGTTTTCGCTCGCAAGCCGCCCGACGAAGCTAACGAATTCAAGCTTCTCAAGAACGGACTTCACATCGTGCTTGGATTCGAGACCAGAGTCCATAGTGACCTAGACAAAGACAACTTCAAACCTTGTGTGGGTGACACCGAATATCAGCCGCTAAGCATGAAGTTCGCAAGGTTCATGGCCGATATGAAAACGGGGACGCCTATACAAGAGGCATGGCTTGAACAAATGGCGAGCCCGTGGTACTGGAGGACTGAAAAGGCGGATATGAGATGGCAGAATCCCGGGGAGAAAGGGCCAGACGGAAATGGGGGAAACAAAATGTGGAACGGAATTGACGATGACAATAACGGTTACATAGACGATTGGCTTCAGGCGTATGCCTGGAGAGAAATACCGCGCGTCATAGCGTGCAATCTTGGCAGTCCGAGCGCAATGACTGAGAAGCTTCCAATAGGGAATGCCCCGAGAGAGATTGCCGCTGATATCATGCCGGGTCAGAAGACCCATGTATATGCCGCTGATAACAAGTTGGGGGAAGATGCGAGACCACCTTCGGAGCCTGCATGGTAGTGTGATGTTGCATGAGGAGATTCTATGAGTGGCATGCGAAAGTTCGGATTCTACTGGTCCGTATTGGCGTTGACGGTTCGTGTGTTATTGGCCGAACCTGAAACGAACGACAACGCGGCTGTCGTGTTACCATCCCAGATGTCCAAACTTCCCCCATTCGCAGGGGACTCGATATATGCAGGCTGGTACTTACCCGCGACGAATGGGACCTACGGCCTTACATTGATGCCGGTGGATGAAAGCAAGCGGGTCAAAGAAGTGTGGCTGCACAAGGTCACCATGACGATCCCAGGGCGTACGCCGGAAGAGATGTTGCGCGTGGGTGCTTCGATGGGGTTTACCAACAGTGGTCGCGGAAAAGCAGGCTGGGAATTGCGAAATGGCGATGCCGTGCTGCGACAGAATCCATGGCACTCCGATGGGTCAGCCTACTACTTCATGGCCGAAGGCCAGAAACTGTGGGATCTCCTGCGCGGCGAGTACGATGTGAATTGGTGGAAGAAGGGCGAGTTCACGAATCACTATGAGTTCGCCAAAGCCGAAATGCAGAAACTCGGGATGTGGCCGGACTATCCAAGAGACGATTGGCCGAAATCCCGTGAATATGTCTGCGAATATCCGGAGATTGACCCTGAACAGGATATTGATAGACGGTTTCATATTTTTGGTGGCAATATCGAGGGGGCGCCGCTGAGGGGCAGATTTATACTGCACATAGGGATCATGCGGACTAAGCACCTAAAGAGCGCATCTGGCAGGCTCTGTCGGACGCAGCGATACGCCAAGGTGAAGGCAAAGAGTGTCGAACAGGCGTTTGATGAACTGAACAAGGGATATGGCTCTCTGGTTCCTGTTCGGGAGCGTAGAGCGAAAGTTGAGTTTCGTTCGCTAGGATATGGGGTTGATGGTCTCGGCGGTAACTGGATGATTCCCGTGTATAAGTTCTTCGAATACGAGGGCAATGGGAGGTATGGCAGGTGTTTCTATATTCCAGCAATGGAGAGCGAGTATTTCGAGGATCCGACCCGGCAGGTGGTGGCAGATGCCATGTTGTCGCAGGCGAAGGAGGGGGAAAGGGCTGTTGATCCAGCGAAAGTGGCTGCGTTGAGGTTTGACCCCGATGAGTACATTGCACGTGTGACGGCGGAGGAGAAAGCGCGGCAGAAGGTGGCCCGCGAAGAGGCAGCGAGGCGCTTGGTGGAAGAGTCAGATGTTATCGTTATTGGGACTTTGGCGCGGGGAAAGGCAGCAGGCGAGTGGGAGGTAAGGGCACAGCAGACGATAGACCTTAAGGATTGGTTGCTCTTGCCGGAAAGTCAAGTGAAGCAGTTGAAGGAGCCCGTACTGCTGTCATCCGGCTTCTCCGGCGAGACAAATGGGGTACCTACGGATGAGGAATTGTCTTATGGTGGGCATGTAATAATACCTCCGGTGAAGGCAGAGGAGATGCTTGGCGTGATGGCGTATTATGGTGACGTGTTTGTTTTTCGCAAAGCATTGCGCGACGAAGTATGGGGGACATACGGTATGGTGGCGTCATGGCGATCTGTGCCAGAGGAGAGGCTTGAGGCTTCATCATTGGATTCAAACCGGGTACTTCGTTTGTCGCATGGGAAATTCGTGAGTCACGACATATTGGACGAGCCGAACGGAGCCTTTTATGGCTCATCGCAAGAATTACTTGAGTGCATTATGAAGTCGGTGGAGGACGTTAAGAAGAGGCATGCCTCCGTGATCGCGGAACTGAGCAGTAAGTCAATAGAAGAGAGGATCCGAGTTGCAAAAGGTGGCGCTGAGAAATATAGCTTAGAGACTGAGTGGTGTCTGACGGTGCTCGCAAAGGATCCAGAGGTGCGAGTGCGCCGGGAGTTGGCCAGCAGTCCAAACCCGAGTGGCGACATGCTCCTTTATCTCATGAAGAACGACTCGGACGAAGAAGTGAGGGTACGCGCCAAGAGCGCATACGAGAAGAACTACGGCAAGTTGTTGCCCCGCAAGGAAGACAAAAACCACAAGTAGCCAGCGGACCAGAGGACACAGCGATGTTTCAGATAGAGGGCGCTAATGGGACGAAGCCCAGCCAGCCTACAATACCTTCTTGGGGAAACGAGGTAGAATGACTTCATTAAGCGGTGTTTCAATGGAAATCAAGTCCATCTTCGTGATTGGATGTGTTGTGCCGGTGTTAGTGGCCAGCGCTTTGGGTGAATTTGCAACGAACGACAGCGCTGCCGTTGTTTTGCCATCGGAGCTGCCCAAGTTTCCTCCCTTGGCGAGTTCCGACACAGGCAATTTCCTTCCTGCGACGAATGGGAGTTACGGCTTCTCGCTGATGCCGGTAGATAAGACGTGCACACGGATTACGGAGGCCTGGGTGCATCGGGTTACCATGCGGATTCCCGGACGTTCAGAGGACGAAGGGCAAAGCGTGGGTACACTTATGGGGTTTACCAATGTTCCGCGCAGGGCAGGCAGCGGAGAAATGAGGAACGGCAACGCTGTGCTCCGACAGGCGCGTTGGAATGATGCCTGCCAACCATACGCTTATTACTTCAAGGCCGAAAACGCAACTTACGCTGAACTGAAGCGCGGCAAGTATGATGTTCAGTGGTGGCAGGAAGGCGGCGGCACCAACCAATACGAATTCGGCAAAGAAGAGATGCGGCAACTCGGAATCTGGCCGGAATACGCCACTGGCGAATGGCGGTTGAATAGCTCCCAGGAAGACTATAAGAGTTTCGAATTCCAGGGCGGACAGATCGAGGGGTATCGACTGGTGTTTGCATCTCGGTATCATGTCTACATGACAATTCTCCGGACAAAGCACTTGGGAGAGGCTCAGGCCAGAGTTTGCAAGACTCAGCGATACGCGAAGGTAAAAACCAAAACCATCGAGGAGGCGTTTGGCGAGTTGAATCGAGGGTTTGGATCTCGCGCGTATGTCCATCAGCGTGGCTTGCGACTGCAATTCGACGGGGTCCGTTATGGTATGGATGGGCTTTCCGACGATTGGATGTATCCTGTGTACCGGTTTTTTGGCACTGACTCGAGTGGATTTAGCAATCACTGGTTTGTGATACCAGCCATGGCTAGTGACTACTTCGTGGATCCGACGCGGCAGGTGGTGAACGAAGCTATGTTGACGAGGAATGCGGATGGATCGAGGGTGGTGGATGCGGCGAAGGTAGCCGCTTTGCGTATTGATCCAGAGGCCTATTTGGCGCGCATAGAAGCAGAGAGTAGAGTGCGTCTTGCCGCAGAGTGTCGGAATATCGTGGGCGAGTCTTGCGTAGTCGTCATCGGGCGATTGGAACGCGGCAAGGTTGCGGGGGAGTGGGAGGTGAAGGCGGAGCAAACGTTTGATTTCTCGGATTGGTTTCTTGTGCCGGAGTTCCGTAAGAAGCAGTTGAAGGGTCCAGTGTTGTTAACTGCCAGTCCTCTTGCAACGACGAATGGAGTTAGGGTGAGTGAAGATGAGCGTCTGTACGGGTACGGTGGCAAGCAGGAGTTGGCACCAGTGGAGGCAGACGAGAGACTCGGCGAAATGGCTGAGAGAGGAAAAGTGATTGTATTTCGTATGAGGTTCCACGATGTCGTCTGGTCCGAATCCAAGATTGTATCATGGCGGTATGCGCCCGAGATGCTGGACGAGGACGAATTGTATCAAGAAGGTGAGAATGGTGGTCAGGAATTCCGTTTTCCTCGACGCAATCTTCTGAGCGAACCCACAATAAACACAGACAACGAGGCCTTCTATGGATCTATACGTGTGCAACTTGAGGAGGTCGTGAAGTGTGTGGAAGACGTGAAGAAGCGCTATGATGGGGTAATCAAGGAGCTGCGCAGTAAACCCATCGATGAGCGTATTTCGATTGCCAAAGGTCGCTCATCGGAGCGAGGGCTAGAGGTTGAATGGTCTCGTGCCGCATTGGCAAGGGATCCGGAGGTGCGAGTGCGCCGGGAGTTGGCCAGCAGCCCGAACTCTCGCAACGACATTCGCCTCTATCTGCTGAAGAACGACCCGGACGAAGAGGTGAGAGTGCGCGCCAAGAGCGCATACGAGAAGAACTACGGCAAGTTGTTGCCCCGCAAGGAAGACAAAAACCACAAGTAGCCAGCGGAGCAGAGGACACAGCGATGTTTCAGATAGAGGGCGCTAACATCGAAAAACAGGGTTCTGATATCGCGCCAGGCCAGAGAACTCACGAGTCACTAGGGGTCGTAATTAGACATTAGACAAAATTACGAAGTCAGAGAGAGGGAAAGAGAAATCGAGTCAGGATGCAGCGGGGATCAGTAGGCGCTGGAAGGGTCCTCTTTTTTTGGGATCAAAACACCATGAACCGTAATCGCCTTCTACCATTGGCTATTCTGCTCGCGGCGGCCGGTATCGTCGCCTTCACAATCATCCGCACACGGGTGCCGGGCGTGGCGAGTCGCGCGTCTGGCAAGCCGGTACCGTTGAACCAGACGCCGGTTGTGGAGGGTATGCCGAACGCTGCCACGAATCAACCCGGACAGGCCGGGACCGGCGTGTTTCCGGCCGAGAAGTTGCCGGTCGGCTGGACGGATTTCAGAACCATCACCGAGCAGGAGCGTCTGGACCGGGTGACGGCGGCGATGGAGAATCATACACTCTCGGCCGACGTGCTGGCGTTTTTCGAGAAGGAGCTTTTCAACCGCGAGTATTGGGACGTGACTCGCAACAACATGGCCAATGCCTTGGTCTGGCAGGAGTCGCCCAATCCACGCCTGCATGAGCTTTTCGCCAAGATGTTGGCGGATGAGTCCGAGAGTCCGGTCTGGCGCGATTACTGTCTTCAATTTCTCTCCGAGTGTCTGAAATCTTCATCCGATCCCGATGCCATCAAGTCTCTTCTGACCCGCTACGCGCAGGGCAAGGATGGTTTGGCGGGCACGGCCATTGTGAATGTCGGGTTGCAGGAAGCGGCGGGACGGATGAAGCCGGGCGAGACGTTTAGTCAGCAACTGGAGGCGCAACTGGCCGACCCGGAGGTGGTCACCCCGACCAAGCTCAGCATTCTGGCGATGATCGGCAAGCGCAATGATGTCCGCCTCCTTCCGTTGGTCCGCACCTACGCCACGAACACGAACGACAGCCTTCGCCGCACCGCCATCGCCACACTGGGTCAGATCGGCACCCCCTCCGACCTCCCCCTGATCCGCGCCGGCCTGACCGATCCCAATCGTTCGGTGCAAATGGCCGCCGACGCGGCGGTGAAGCGGATTGAATCGCGGTAGTGCTGCCGAAATTGAAGCGTCTCGGGGACAGAGAATCTATTGCTACTCCGAGACGCTGCCGCCGGGGCGATTGCCCCAAGAAGGTCTGTCCTTTATGACCTAAGCAGAGGCTTTGTGCGTGGAAAGCTGTGATGAACGCCGGATGCTCGAAGGCGTGCAGGCGGGCCATGCGAAGAGTGTGATGAATTAGGAGGGCAGGAAAAGAGGCAGACGCAATTGTTCCTGCTTTCTTGCTTTCCTAATTGACACCTGATTCGCCAACGAAATAGGCAAAACGCATGCCCACAGGACATGCGCGAAGCCGGTAGGGCAGCGGCGTCCCCACACGCGCCGCAGATCAAGACGAATGCCCACGGGAATGCGCGAAGCGGGTAGGGCAGCGGCGTCCCCGCCGCGCCGCAGATCATGACGAATGCCAATGGGAAAGCGTGTGTGGGTATGCGCGTGTGTGAATCGGGGTCGGGGTCGGGGTCGGTATCGGGGTCGAATAACACGGGCAGACCGATCCAGACACGGCCAGACACAAAACGGGCGTATCTTCTGCTTCCGCCCCCTTCCACGAAGTAATTCAATATAGCCACAAAAAACACAAAAACGATTTCTTCGTGTTCTTCGTGTCCTTCGTGGTTCATTTCGGTTGGGTTGAGCGTTTCGAACGTGAAAGAGCGGCGTCGCCACACATTCAGCCCCTCGCAACGGCGGCAAGATCCAGAATGTCCACGTTATCCGGTAGGGAGCGAAGGTTCCGTTTTTCGATTTCGATTTCGATCCCGATTTCGATGATTGCCTTTGTCCAGTAGCCTGCGGATCGCCTCCTGACTCCCGCAACGCGCCGAAACGTTGTCAAAAAACCTCTTGTCCTCGCTTTTCGAGACGCGGGGCCGGAGCCGCACGGTTCCGCGACGTCACCACGGAGGAACGGCCACGGGAAAGTTGTAAAAAAAAGGGTTGACTTTACCCCCCCCTTGCTATAATGCCGCCTCATCAACTGATTCGGTCTCGCTTTTTTTGTATTCCACGCCGATGGAGCAGGAGCGGGTTTTTCATGCGGGGAGGCTCCGCGTCGTCGGACCTCCCCCATGGGCGAAGCAATCAGAGGATGTAACAACGCGGTTGATCAAACGGGGATGAGGAGGCGAAGATGCGGATGAGAATGAAGTCTGATGGCGTGCGTGTCAATGGAGTGCGGGGATTCGCATCGATCGTATCAACGGCTCTGACGGGCGTGTTGCTAGCTCTGACTCCACAGGCTCAGGCCGTTACGGCGACCGGTGGATCGATGACGCATTACGTCGAAAACGGCACCAACTACACGGCGCATATCTTTACCAGCAGCGATACGTTCACGGTCGCTAACGGCGGCATTGTGGAATATCTGGTCGTCGGCGGCGGGGGCGGCGGTGGGAATGAGGTCAGCACCTGGTCCGCTGGCGGTGGCGGCGGTGGCGGCGTTTTGACTGGGATTGCGGCGTTTACGAACGGCAGCTACGCCATCACGGTGGGAGCTGGCGGCGTAAACGCCAACGGCGGAAATAGTATTTTGAATGGCTTGACCGCCATCGGTGGCGGAAAAGGCGGCACCTTGAATGGCAGTGGTGCTGGCGGCGGCTCT
>JBIJDW010000134.1:0-8030 GCA_044343885.1 Kiritimatiellia bacterium | reverse complement strand
CACACGCAAGACCCTCAAGACGGTTGTGGCCGGTCACGTTTGTTTAGACATCATTCCGCAGTTTCTGCAAACGGTATCACGGCTCGACGAACTGGTTGTTCCCGGCAAGCTGGTTGAATTGGGCCCAGCTGTGGTTGGCACTGGCGGGACGGTCGCCAACACCGGACTGGCGCTTCACCGTCTGGGGTTGCCCGTGACCTTGATGGGCAAGGTCGGCGACGATGCCTTTGGGCACGCCATTCTGGACGTGTTTCGGAGTCACGATCCCGCACTGGTACGGACGATGATCGTCGATCCGGACGTTTCCACCTCCTACACGGTGGTGATCAATCTGCCGGGGATCGACCGGAGCTTTCTCCATTGTCCCGGCGCGAACGACACCTTCGCCGCCGCAGACGTGAAGCCAGACTTACTGCGCGGCATGGATCTGTTTCACTTTGGCTACCCCCCGTTGATGAAGCGCATGTATAGCGAGGCGGGGGAGCTGCGTCGGATGGTTGCATCCGTCAAGGCGGCCGGGCTGACCACCTCCATGGACATGGCTCTGCCCGATCCCGCCTCGATGGCCGGACGGGCCGATTGGCGCGCGATTCTGGCCGACTGCCTGCCCGATGTCGACGTGTTCATGCCGAGTCTTGACGAGATCGTCTACATGCTCGACCCGCGCGAGGGCGAACGCATCCGCATGCGGGCTGCGGATGGCGTCGCGCTGGGCGGCATGACCCCCGCCGGGGTTCGTGAAGTGGCCGAACGTCTGATTGGCATGGGCGTCGCGGCCGTGATGATCAAGCTGGGCAACCAGGGCGCCTATCTGCACGTGACGTCGGATAAGGCCCGCTTGGCGCGCTGCGGACGCGCCTCCGCGACGCTGCGGGATTGGGCGGGGGCCGATTTTCACGCGCCCTGTTTTACCGCCAAAGTCGCGGGCACCACCGGCTCCGGAGACTGCACGATCGCCGGGCTTCTGGCTGCGCTGGCGCAGGGACTGGGTGCGGCCGAGGCGGTGCGCATGGCGGTTGCGGTCGGTTCGGCGAGCGTGGAGAAACCCGACGCCACCAGCGGCGTGCCGGCCTGGGACACGCTTCTGGCGCGAGTGGCCGGAGGCTGGGCGAGGGAACGGCCCAAGGTCGTTTTTGCGCACACGGCGTGATAGGCAGATGTTAATCAGGACGGGTTATTGTGCGTCCCGCCTAGGAAGTCATAATCAATGCTGCGTTGCAGCGCCCGGATGTGGGCAAAGGATTGGCGGAGCTGGACGCGGTCGGAATAGCCCAGACGCCGGACGCTGATCAGGTTGCCGGGTGTGCGGCCCGCATGGAAATCCAGCACCTGCTGCCGCAGCCGAAGCCGCATGAGGAAGGTGTAGGTGGCCGTGATCTCGTCGCGGCTGGCCGGAGCGAGTTTTCCACGTTCAGCCAAGGCATCCAGCCTGTCGAGCGTACTGGTTTGTGCGATGCCGTGGCGCAAGGCGTAAAGCCGTGCGAAAGCCACGATGGGCAGGGACGTCGCCTTGAGGTCGATCGTTCCGCGCGGCGCGTCGCGGACATGGCCGATGAGGATGTGGCCGAACAGCATCAGCGGGGGCTTGAAGAGCAGGGCATCGCTGGCGAAGTGAGGAAAGAATGCCGACGCCTCTCGCAATTCGGAAAACACATGCTGACGCAAATCGTCCACCAGGGCCGCGTCTCCGCAGACCGGCCGGAAATCAAAAAAAACAGTGAAAGCGAGTAGCTCTTTAGGTTCGGCACGGGCGATCCAGTAGCTAAAATGGGTTTTCCACGCCTGAAGCTCGCGTGTCCACACCGGGTTCTGCGCCATGAACCGGCCGCGGCAGAAGGGATAGCCGGCTTCGTTGAGCCACCCGCACACACGCTGCCCCAGTTCGAGGAAATAGTGAGCGGGATCAGGCCCCTGCGCCCCGGGTTCGGGTGGCGCATAGAGGATGGCATTGTCCTGATCGGTGACCAGCGTCTGTTCCAGGCGCCCCTGGCTGCCCAAAGCCAGAAAGGCAAACCGCGTGGGCGGCGGCCCCAGCTCTTCGATCGCCAGATTGACAAACCGCTCCGTCGCCGCATCGCACACTTCGGAGATCAGTCGCGCCACGTTGCGTGGAGGGGCGCCGCTGTCAACCAGCGCCTTGACCGTCGCCGGCGTTCGTTTGCAACTGCGCACCACATCCTCGACCAGCGCCGCGCGCGAAATCTCTCCCGTGAGCACGAGTGCGCCGTACTGCTGGAAAGGCATCAGATCCCGGTCGCTCAGTGTTCCCAGCAGCCGCCCGGTTTCGTCGGTCACGCCGAGATGGCGCAGATGGGTTTCCTGCATCCGCAACAGGGTCTCGTAGATCGGGGTCCCCCCGGAGACCGCCGTGACCGGGGCGCTCATGACTGTGCGGATGGCCGTGTGGCCGTTCTGCCCCGCAGCCAACACGCGCGTGCACAGGTCGCCGGCGGTGACGATGCCGATCACTTCTCCGGACGCATCGCGCACGAGGGTCGCCGAGTCGCCGTGCTCGGCCAGAAGCGCCGCAACCTTGCGCGCCGGCATGTCGCCGGTACAGAACACGCCGGGTTTGAGCACCCGGCTGACCGGCTCGTGAAGAAAGAGCAACGACGCCTGAAGCCGCTCGATCATCGCATCTCGCTCGTGTTCATGGGCCACCCGCGAAGTGATGTCTTCCACCAAACCCGTGATGACCAACGGTTCTCCCGCATCGTCGCGCAGAAGTGTGGTGCGCAAGGCGAAGGTTGTGGAAGCCCCGTACGCCGGTGCGGCGGAGAGGCGGCCGTCGGCCATGCCGTCGGCCCGAAGTCGTGTCATGAACGCGACGAAGGCATCCGGATCGCGGAATGCGTCGGCCAGCCGGACCGCACTTTCGTCTGCCGCCACACCCGCGGCGGCACGCAGGCAGCGCGCGGCGATGGCGTTGGTAGCCACGATCGTCGCCGGACGGTCGGCCCGTGCGCGAAACAGACCGATCGGAGCCTGATCGACGGAAATCTCCACCCCCGATTGCGCAGGGGCCTGTCCCGCCGCGGTGGGAGAGGTCGCGGCGGTTGACGAAACGCGCTCGCGCACCAGCAGGACGATTCCCCCGCGGCTGCCGAAAGCAATCCGAGTGATGACAAACGCGCAGGCCGTGCGGGTTCCGTCGCGCCGACGGATCTCGCCCGAGGCGGTGCGCGGAGTCGAATCGGCGGACCGTTCAAACGCCTCGAGTAGCCCCCACACCTCGGTGTTAGCTCCCGCCGGTGGCACGACCTCGGTCAAGTCGAGCAATTCAAGCTCGGAGGCCGTATAACCCATCAGCGTCAGGAGGTGCGGGTTCGCATAGCGGCAGCGTCCGGCCAGCACCAGCAGCGTCCCTTCCGTTGCAACCTCCACGAGAGAACGGTAGCGCTCGGTGGTTGCCTGCAGATCTTCGACGGCTTCGACCCGTTCACGATCCAGCCGCCGGCTGTTGCCGACCACATAAGCCAGCAACAACGCTAGCAGCGTGGTAATGCCGATGGACTCTAGAATCAAGCTGCGTTCAATCCGAGCGATTTCCTGCTTGATGTCCTCCAGATAGATCCCCGTGCCTACGATCCAACCCCACGGTTCGAATCCTTTGACATAGGATTCTTTAGATTCCAAACGGCGCGGGTCGTCGGGCCATTGCCACACGTAGGCCACAAGCCCCTCGCGTCGGCGGCGCACGACATCGGCGAACTCGACAAAGATGCGCTTGCCGCGGGGGTCGCGGTAATCGGAGAGGTCCTGTCCGTTCAGATCGGGGCGATAGGGGTGCATGACCATCCGTGGGTGTTTGTCCTGCAGCCAGAAGTAGTCCTTGTTCTGGTGTCCGTAGCGCAGGGCCGCGATTTGCTCGCGCGTCTCCGCCTGAGCCTCTTCGCGCGTGAGTCTGCCTAGGAGGACCTGACGTTCCGCCGCGTCCATCATGCTCCATGTCGCATGGACGAGCTCGCCGATCATCTCGCGTTTGCGATCGAGCAGCGCGCGTTCGAAAGAGGGGATGAACACCGCCCACATCATCACGATGAACAGGACCACCGCCAGGATGGCGGGGAGCAGGATGTGCAGGCCGAAGGAGCGGGTGAGGTGGCCGGCGCGGAAGTACGCCGCGGTCGGGCGGGTCAGTGTCGTCGCGGCCTTCAGGTGCAGGGCGTCGCGGAGGGTCCGCCAGAGGGCGTTGGGAACATCCACGCCCCAGCCGTGAACGCGGCCGTCCTCGGGTGTGTGCAAATCCGTTCCGGCGCACACCAGCAGCCCCCGTTCGGCGGCCAGGGCAATCAACGCCTCGCAGGCCGTGGCCGCCGACGGCGCGTACAACGCCTCGATCCCGTCGAGCCCGTCCGCCTGCAGGTCGGTCAGAATCGCCTTCAGGTCGGATGGGTTAGGCCGCAGCAGCAGGGGATGGGCCAGAAAAGCCCGGCCACCCGCCCGGTGCGCCACGGCGATGGCCTCGGCTGCCGACAGCGGCGCGCTGAAGCCGCCGGAGGCCGCCGCCGGCGCGGCAATCGTTCCGGAGCGCCGCAGCGCCCCGGCGACACTTTGCGTGGTTGCTTCGCGCCTGTGCCGCAAGGCGTCCAGCGCGCCCAGCAAATCGGGGTGCGTGGCATCAAAGCCGTAAATCAGCAAATGAATCTCTTCGCCACGCCACATCGCCGGGATCTCGACACCGTTGACCGTGCCGATGCCGCGCCGCTGCAGGGCGGCTGCAAACCGAGCGAGGCCGTCAAGGGTTTCGTGATCGGTGAGCGCGGCGAACACCACGCCTGCGTCGGCTAGCCGCCGTGCGAGTTCCTCGGGCGGCAACGCGCCGTCGCTGCACGACGAGTGGCAATGCAAATTAATGCGTGTAGTGGCGTTCATGGCACGTGGAGGGTGAACCTCTCAGCCTACTCATCCGTCCGGATCGCGGCACCGAGGCGGGAGAATACGGGGACAAAGTCGGGAAAGGATTCGGCGAGGATCTCGGCTCGGCGGACGGCGATGCCGGTTTGCGAGACCCATCCTGCGACCGCCAGCGCCATGGCAATCCGGTGGTCGCCGTGGGCGTCCACCGAACCGCCGCGGATGGGGCCGCCGCGGATGGCGAAGCCGTCCGGGCGCTCGGCTATGTCTACGCCGACACCGGCGAGTTCTGCGCAGAGCAGGCCGATGCGGTCGCTCTCCTTGTGACGCAGTTCGACGGCTTCGCTCACTTCGGTCAGTCCTGCCGCACAGGCGGCCGCCACGGCAAAGACGGGGAATTCGTCAATCATGCGCACCACGAGGTCACCCGCGACGCGGGTGCCGATGAGCGGGGCCGCACGGACGCGGATGTCGGCGACGGGTTCGCCCGAACGCTCGCGCGGATTCCATTCGACGATGTCGGCACCCATGGCGCGCAGGGCGTCCAGAATGCCGGTGCGGGTGGGATTCACGCCGACGCCGATCAGGGTGATGTCGGATCCCGGAATGACGGTGGCAGCGACGATCAGGAAGGCGGCGGTCGAGATGTCGCCCGCCAGATCGGCCCGCAGCGGTCGCAGGGGATCGGTGGGAGGCGTCAGGGAGACCGCATGCGCGGCGGGATCGCAGCGGATGTCGACGCCCATGGCGTGGAGCATGCGCTCGGTGTGGTCGCGCGAGGGGCCTGGCTCAGAGAGGGTCACCGGCCCGTCGGCCGCAAGCGCCGCGAGGAGCAGGCAGGACTTGACCTGGGCGCTGGCGACGGGGAGCGCGTGATGGCAGGCCGTGAGACGGACGCCTGGGGGACGGCCGTGGATCACGAGCGGCGCTCCGTCGCCGGGCGCCGTCTCAATCACGACGCCCATGGCACGAAGGGGTTCGGTGACGCGGTTCATCGGCCTGCGGCGCAAACCCTCCGAACCATCCAGGGAGCAGGGGATGCCTGCGGCAGCAACGGCTCCGGCGAGCAGGCGGATGGTCGTGGCCGAGTTGCGGCAGGTCACGGCGGCCGCTGGCGGACGAAGCCCGCGCAATCCCAAACCGGTCACGGTGAGCGTGCCGTCGTCGAATGTCCACGGGACGCCGAAGGCCGTCAGGGCGTCGAGCATCGCGCGGGTCACGCCGGAAAGGGGAAACGCACCGATCACGCTCTCGCCCTCGGCGAGCGCGGCGAACAACGCGGAGCGATGGGCGAGCGATTTATCACCGGGCAGGGTGTACGAGCCGGTGAGCGGTTGCGAGCGTGATGTATGGAGAATCATACTGGCCAGAACGGTGATTTCGTGACGGAGGGCGCCTGTTCGTCCGCAGATCAGGTGACCCGTGCGGATGACCGTGAGAGTAGCACACGCTCGCCCCGGATTCAACCTGAAAGAGGATCAGTAGGGATATTCTACCGGACGACGGTTGCGCAGCATCCAGGCGGCGACCAGCATGGCGGCGTACCACACGACGATGACGGTCAGAGACGGCGGGGGGACGGCGACCGACGCGCCGGGAATGAGGGTGGTCAGACGCGAGGCCTCCACCATGACGGCGGTACAGAGGGCCGCCGCGCAATTGAAGATCCCGGCGGCGGCGGGGAGGAAAAAGCTCGTGACGATGGCTAGGGTGCCGGCTATGACGATCAAGCCTGCTGCCGGGACGACGACCAGATTGGCGAGCAAGCCACCGGGGATGAAGCGTCCGAAATACAAGGCGATGAGCGGTACGGACGCGATCCAGGCGGCGACACCCATGGCCAGTATGTCTGCAAAGAAACCGAGCATCATATGTCGCCCCATCGCCAGCCGAACCGCCCATGCCTGGCGCGCGAATCGCTGGTGTTTCACGGTCAGACGCTCCGACAGACGGAGCAGCGCGGCCTGTGTCGCCGCCGATTCGACACGCAGGAGCTTGCGAAAGATACGCGACAGCGGCGGGCAGAGAAGGACCAGTCCTGCCATTACGGTGTACGAGAGCTGGAATCCGATGTTGAGGAGCTCCTGCGGGTCCCAGACGATTTGGATGATGGCGGCCGCGGCGAGGGCGGCGCAGAGGTTGGGCTTGCGGCGCACCAGGGGAGCGCCGAAGTAGAAGACGGCCATCAGGCAGGCCCGCATCGCGCTCGGGCTGGCGCCGGTCATCAGCGTATAGGCGAACAGCAGCGGAATCAGCGTCAAGCCCCAGCGCGTTCGTGGGATGGCCAGAAACGACAGACCGACCGCGATGACGACCGCGACGAGTCCGATGCCCTGTCCCGAAATGGCGAACACGTGCATCGTCCCCGAGTTGCGAAAAATGGCGTTCATTTCAGGCGGGATGACGCTGCGCAATCCCAGCAGCATGGCATGGATCAGGTCGGGGACGGTGGGCCAGGATTCGATACCCAACGACAGCCGTCGCACGGCCGATGCGCGGGCCTGGTCGGCGAGCGGTCGCCAGTTCCAGAAGGCGGGCGGTGCCAGCAGAACGGCGTCGTTCGGCCGGGTGTTGATCGCGAGATGGGGGTTCCTCGCGCGTGTGCGGAACTTGGGGAGGCGTGTGCGAAAGGACCAGGTCTCGCCCACCTTCGGGAGAAGGTCATTGCCATAACAGGTGACTTGGATCGGGGTTTGGGTGATCAAACGAAAGCCGCCAGCGTGCTCGATCATCACCCGGTGCAACGGGATGACCGGGCGGGTTGCGCCCGGAGGGCGATAGGGGGTGAATGCGTCACTATCCACCACGCCTCGCACCTGCACCGGCTCCGTCGCGTGGGCGACCAGCCACGCATGCTCGCTCAGTCGCGTCTGTTCAGAAAGGAAGCCGGAGAGAAAACCCGCGCAACACACCGCAGTCGCCACGGCTATGCCGCCGCAGAGACCGGATCGCCGCAATGCAAATGCGGCAAAAGCGAGTGCGGCGATGGCGAACGCAAGCACCAGAGGCAGCGTGTTCGAACCGCCCGCCTTCAGCCCCGCACCCGTCCCGATGATCAACAGGCAGGTGATACCGATGATCGGTTGGCGCGTCACGGGGTGTGTGTGCATAACCGCTATAAATCGTCCGACAGCTCGATGCGGATCGTCCGCCCCTTCATGGCTGCGGTGTCC
>JBIJDW010000462.1:0-8052 GCA_044343885.1 Kiritimatiellia bacterium | reverse complement strand
CAAAGGCCTGCTTCTCTGGATTCCTGACATACACGCGCTCGCGTGTCTCATCGAATGTTTTCTCGGACATGGTGCGTCGCATTTCCCGGATGCTGTCTTCCATCTGCAGGACGCGGGGATTCTGCGGGCCATACCGCGTTCTCGCTTCCATGAGCGCGACCTCGGCATTCGCAACACGCCGCTTCAGCGGATTATCCTCAAAGGATTCGCGCACCACCTCGTCGGGCATCTCTTGGATCAGACGCCGGTAATTGACAATGCGGATGGATTGAGAATCCCGCGCGATGCGGGCGGCGTTCAGCCGTTCTGATACGGCACCCATGCCATCGAGAAAAGCCTTGGTGTCGGCACCGACCTCGAGAAGCTGATGTTTCGTCTGAAAGCGGATCAAGGCCTCACGGGCGGCCGCCGCTTCGGCATCTGCGGTAACGGCTTGACGCTTAAACTGTTCAGCCAATTGAATCGCCTGGTTTCGATAAAAAGCGCGATTGTCCTCCAAGCCCGCCTGAGCAAAGGCGTTGGCCGCAGCGACAGCGAGGTTAGCGGTTGGCATGGATTCGACGCGCAACAAGATAATCTCGGAGTTACGCTCGGATTGCGTCTGCACACGCCATCCGAGATCGGCCGGATCCATGTCCAGCTTCAACTGGGCAATGACCTTTTCGAGAGTCCCAGCTCGACGCAGCAGACTCACGGCCGTGGCCCGGGCAAGGCCCTTGACCGCCACACCGCTCCCCGAGGACGCGAGTGTCTGTTTCTGGCGATCCGCGCGATACAACACAGATACGCGCGCCTCGTATCGGGGCGTTCCGGTTTTAATCCGGACATAAAAGCCGAGCGCTATGCCGATCATCGTCAGCAGCAGAACGATCCAGGCCCGCCGGCACATGCCACGGGCCACCTGAGCCCAATCGATGAGTCGAAGCAGGTTATCAGGGGTGGTCGGCCGCCTTAACGGCGCACGAGGCGCGGCCGTCAGTCCGACGCCGCCTGCCGGAGCCGCCGACACGCCCGCCCGATTCACAGACGCAGCGGGCCGCAGCCGCGCAGGATCGGTTCCTGCGAACTGATCGCGCACGCTGAACGCTCCGCCGGTATGCTCGCTGGTGTCTTTCATGTACGGTCCATCATGAAACGTGCTTCTCAAAATCGCCGATGATCATCTCCACCGTGGTGGCATCGATCACCGGCTTCTGCAACATACACGCACGGTCCACCGCCAGCTTGCAAATGCGGTTGATCTGACGGGGACACCCCTTGGAGAAACAATATAGCAGGTCGAGGGCCTGCGTGTCGAACACATCAGCCGAGGCAGCTTTGGCGACGGTCAGGCGGTGGTGGACGTACGCAGGCACCTCCTCGCGCACCAGATAACCGAGATGGTAACTGAGCCCCAGCCGCTGATAGACCTGCGGCAGCGTGCGTAAATGATTCCTCAGTTCCGGCTGGCCCGAGAGAATAATGCTGACGTGCGAGCCGCCCTGACCGACCGGATTCGTCAGGCATTTGACCGTATCTAAGCAAGCTTCGCCCATGAGCTGCGCCTCGTCGATGACCACGAGCAGATGCCGGCCTAGAGCGATGATGTGCCGGCGCAGCAGCCGATGGAACTCACGACGCAAGGCATCGGCATCCGCCCCCGTATCGGCGGGCTCAGCCCCTCCAAGCCCGCGATTGATTTCCGCCAGCATCCCGGACGGCGTCTCTGGAGCCGTGAACACGGTGAGCACGCGGTAAACGTCTGGAGGCAGCCGGCTGGCGAGCACCTGCAGGATCATGGTCTTGCCGGCGCCGATTTCCCCGGTAATCGCGGCGAGCCCCATCGCGCGGTCGCCGGTGACGTACAACAGCCGCGCCAAAGCCTCCCCATGCGCCCGGCTCTCAAAGAAAAAATCAGGATCAGGACCCGCGTCAAACGGGGGCCGGTCCAGGTTCCAGAAGTCGAGATAGCGGATCATGCGTTGCCCATGAGTTCGCGAAATGTCGCCTTCATCCGTTCGATGTAGGGATCGAATGCATAATCGCGGTTGACGAACGCTCGCCCCTGCTCGCCGAGACGGCGAGCCTCGTCCTTGTGGGCGAGCAAATAATCGATCTTCTCCGCCATTGCGCGGAGATCCATCCAGGGAATCAGGAAGCCGGTTTCACCGTCGCGCAGCCAGTCCCTGATGCCGCCCGCGTCGAAGCCGACCACCGGAAGCCCATAGCGCAACACTTCGAGTCCAATGGTCGCGATCGGCTCCGGCCAGAGTGATGGCACCGCCACCAGCGTCGCTTCCCGATAATACTCCGCCAATTGATCAAAGGGGACAAAACCAGGAAATTCGACGCGGTCGCCCAGCCCGAGCTCGCGCGCCAGCCTTTCGCAGGCGGCCTGATGAGAGCCCGATCCCAGCACAGTCAGCCGGAAAGGCTGACGACACAAGGCCAGTGCGCGGAGCAGCGCGTCGAGCCCTTTGCCTCGGATGATCTGCCCCGCGAAAAGGATCCGGTTGCACGGTGAAAACGAGCTGGCGAACGACTGCCCCGCAGGCGCTGGAATGGGGGGGAATATGTGGATGCGAGCGGGATCGAAGCCCTGGCGAATGAGCTCGTCGCGCATGTACTGCGTCACCACAAACATCGCCGTAAACCGCTGATTCAGCGCGATGCACCGCATCTGCTGACGGAAGCTGACGAGGCGCACGCCGAAGCGACCGCGCGCGCGATCACGTTTCAAAAAGGCCAAGCAGGGGAACAGGCAGCAGGGGCCCGCCTTTCGGGTGCAGATCCGTCGGTTCCACGGTGAATACTTATAGCTGCGCATGCAGTAGATGTCGTGATCGTGCTCCATGCGCACCAGCGGACCGCCCCACGCCGTGAGCGCGTCGAGCACGGGGTTGGCAATGCACTTGTGAACATAGACCAGATCCGGAGCCGACCGGCGCAAAACGTCAGTCACGCGCGCCTTCGTTTCGGCCGGAGGCCCGTCGAACGCAACAGCGTGGTTGACGGGAAACAGCCGTTCGAAGGAGGCCTCATCCTTTCCACTGCGGCTCCAGTAAAGGCATTCGAGGTCGAACGCCTCCGCCAGATGCGGCCCGGTGACCAAGATGTTCTGCTCCGCACCCGCCATCCGGCCGAACGTTTCGTGAACAAACAGTATTTTCTTCTTCATGGTGCGACCCCTAAAGGAGGCAAATTTCTGGACTGAGCGTGCGCTTGCGCCAGACATACGCGGGTTTCGTGCCGCACCGGATGGCCAGCGTGTCCGCGTCTTCTGTCAGCTCGGCGCGGCGTCCCCGCACGGTGACGGCGCGGCAAACGGGCGAGGCTGGCGCTGGCTGAGAAACCGGTTCAGCGACGCGGCTCGCCAGCAGCGCGTACACCATGGAAGACCAGCCGCAGACGGGCAGCGCATCCCGCCAATCCGGCGGATCGCGTTGTGGCAGGCCCCGTCCGAAACCGACTGCCGTATCGAACCCGCCAGCAGCCGTTTGCAGCGGCAGCAGCCAATCGAGCTGATTGCGCAACAGCGACTCCTCCAACCGCGCGGTGCGGTCCAGCGCCAGCAGCGCGCCAGCGGTTGCGCCGGTGTACAGCGGCGCGATGCGGTTCGGCCGTCCGGCATAGGTCATGCAAACGATTCCCGGACACAGGGATCGTTTCACAAAGTCCGATAGTGCGTCGGCGGCTTCGGAAAAGCGAACGTCGCCGGTTCGGAGGTGAAGCGCCGTCAGCGCAGGCAGGCAGCGGGCCGCAAAGAATGGCGAAGCGGAGGCGCGGTCCGCGCTGGAGACGGGGAGCGCACCGGTCAGCGGACCGGTACGGAACTGGCTCTTCAGAAGCGACGCTGCGGCTCCTGTGATGAACGGCGTCCAGCGTTCCGCCGTATCGGTGAGCGCTCCATAATCGCACAGGGTTTCGATGATGGACGCCACCGCTGGCGGCGAATACAGGTCGAAATCGCTCTGCAGCCAATTGTTAAAGGTCTGCAGCGTCTTATTCCAGAGTGAGGTGATCAGTCGCTCCTCCACGAAGCGCTCGATCATGGCCTCGGTGCCCTCCGGCCAGACCTGGTTGTGCTCGCGCAGGTAACGGGCGGCACGCAAGACGGCGGCCATAACCGCCGGCTCGTGCGGCATGCCGCCTTCGCAGGGATTGAGATCAAAGCTCGAATTTCTGAACGAGCCGTCCGCAAGCTGCGCGTTCTGCAGGTCGCGAAACGCCTGTTTGATGCGTTCCAGATAAACGGGCTCGGCCGTGCGGCGGTGGCGCGCGACCCAGCCGTCGAGCAATCCCTCCCAGCGCCAATCGTGCGCGGGGCCACACCACGTCATGGCCATGCCGCGCATCCCAACGACCGGACCGTAATAGCCGCCCGCGCCATGCAGGGTTTCCATCCAGCCCTCCAGCGCGCCGAGCGCTTCGGACGCGCCCCTCGTGCCAGTGCAACGACCTGTATTATTCGATTTCATAGGCGAGAACACTGCTCATTTTTCGGAGACCTCCGAGAACCACAAAGCGCTGCGCGGCCCAGTCCGAAGCCGTGTCGGCCAAACGGTGAAGCCCCAGTTTGCGGCCGATGGCGGACCCCATGGCCGCGACCTTTAAGGAAACGGGTTGAAGCCCGAACGCAGCCGTCACGCGAAACCCGGCCAGCGCCAGCAGCCGCTCGATTTGGGCCGGCTCGAACTTCCGCTCCGGTCCGCGATTCCAGTTGCGTCCCAATGCATAGTTGTTCTGCCGCATTCGCCTGTAGCGATAGAGATGCGGATAAAACCGGTTGGAGACGAGGACCAGCCCCCGTCCCCCCGGCGCCAGCACCCGGCGCATCTCGCGCAGCAGTGGCAGCGGGTCATGAAAATGTTCGAGTCGCTCGTAGCAGGACAGAACCTGCACGTGGCCGTCAGGGAGTGGAATGGCGACGTGATCGGCCGCAGCATTGACGAGACACTCGAAGTGGCCGGGTGGCACCAGGCGATTCAAGCGCTCCTGGATGTAGCGGGCGATGCCCGGCGTCAGGTCGTAGGCATAGACTGACTCAGCCTGCTCGCCGGCCGCATTCAGAAGGTGATAGACCACGTCGCCGTTGAACGAGAGCACATCCAGCACGCGGGGGCGTCGGTATTGCGCGAGCATCATGCTCAGCCGTCCGGTCATGAACTGGAAGAGCTGAGACGCGCGCGGATCGGCGTCCACGTGGAGGGTTTTGCCGTCGATGTGAACCCCTTTATACCAGAGCAGCTTGTCGCGGAAATCGGCGAGCTGGGCGAACGACCACAGGTGCGGCCGGATGTCGGCATGGAATCGCGGGCGGGTCCGCGTGCATGTGTTGACATCGAACACCTCAGCGACGGGGCGGCGGTCGGGAGCGGGCGGATCGTCGTCGCTCCAGCCCACGCAGACCAGTCCAAAACAGCGGAGACACGCTGGCGCGCCAAGGGCTTTGGCAATGCCCGACGGCTTGCGGATGCCCCCGAGATAGATCGCGCCCAGACCATGTGCCTCGGCGGCCAGCAGCAGGGCCCCGATGGCGATTCCGGCCGAGACCTCGGCGGTATTGCAGGGGTTGCGCGTTTCCAGAGAGGTGTCATAAAAGACAGCCATCAGAACGGGCGCGTCGAACAGATAGGACTGCTGGGCGTCGCTGAGCGTGGACACCGTGGCCTTGAGCGCGGGATCGGTCACCGCGACGAAATGCCAGAGCTGGCGGTTGCAGGCGGTTGGCAGGAGGGTGGCTGCCCGCACCAGACGTTCCAGCAGCTCCTGCGGCACCGGAGCCTCCCGGAACATGCGTGTGCTGCGCCTGCGCTCCAGCAACGCCAGAAACGCATCCCCGCTCAGGGGCGGGCAATCAGGACTTCCTGTCGAAGGCGGGTTCGATTCAGTCATGCGTACACTTCCCCTGCGGGTGAGGCGTTTACCGTTTGAGACTCTTCGTGCTTTTCATACCATGCTGCGATGCCAAGACCCATAAAGATCATAGTCATGAAAAACAACGGCGTCTGCCGATAGCCGAGTTGGAGAAGACTTTGGATGTGGTTCACGATAATCGACGAGCAGCCGGCCAGCGCAAGGGCCGTCAGCAGACCCTGATTCCTGCGCACATAAAACGGAAGGACCAAGTAAAAAAACCGCATCCAGAACAGCGCCAGCGCGGCGACACCCAGTCGGCCCAGCTCGCCGAGGGTGAGGAACCAGTTGTTATGCGCTGGCGTTCCTGGTGGCAGGTCCGGATCGACCCGCACGGCGTATTCGCTCCATGACAGGGCAGAGAAGTTGCCGAGCCCGACGCCGAAGAGGTGGTCACGGGCCATGAGCTTCGCCTGGTCGTTATACTTGCCGCGATAGGCCATATCGTCTGCGGCGTTTTGCTCTCCGACAAAGCGTCCCGCGAGTGTGTCCAAAGCGGCGGCAAGAATAGCTCCGGCCGTGAGCATAGACAACAGGATCAGCGCCAGGTTTTTGAGATTCAAATGACGAGGGAGCAGGACCATCGTGTTGAGCCAGACGCCGACGATCAGGGCGGCCAACCCGCCGCGCGAAATGGTCAGAATCACGCCGAGGGTTGATAGCAGTGTCAAGAAGCCCCAGAACAGGCTCGGCAGCATGCTCTTGAAAAAGAGCACGAAGGCGAAACAAAATGAGCCCATCATCGCCATGTACGTGGCCAAGGTATTGGGGTGGCCCAGCGTAGCCTTGACGCGGTTCACACCGTACAGGTAGCGCGATGAGAGCGTCAGATACCCCATGTACACGACGGTCACAGCAATGCCCCACAGCAAATTTTTGGCAGTCTCCTCGTTTCGGACGTAGTTGACGATCACCCAGAACAGAACGTAGCCGCGTACGATTTTGCTCAATTCGAAGAGCGGGTACAGACCAATCTCAAACTGGGTATAGGGGAGCAGAATCGCCTCTTCTGGAACGGGAAGCGAAGGGCCTGTCAACAGCCACGACACAACTCCGACCAGCAGATACAGTAGCGTGGGAACCGATAGGGGAGGGAACCAGCGGATAGGAACGTCCCGGCTCTTGATCAGCATAGTCCCCGCCAATACCAACGCACACAGGTCAGCCAACGTCACCTCGAAGCCGCGGGTGTTGGCACGATAAAATTCACGGGACGCAAAATTGATTCCGACCATCATCGGTTCGCAAGTTGCCCACACCATGAGAATCACGACCCAGCGGGTCAGCGCGGGAATAATCACACACGCAAGAATGCCGACTGGAACGCCCAGCAGCGCGCAGAGGGTAAAAATGACGTATTTGGCTTCCATAGTACAGGCGAAACCCGCTCACGAACCCGCTCAAAAAACCGCTCACGAGAAGCGGCTTTTCTTTGATTGGTCAATCGTATATATTAATACCGTGATCGTCAAGAAAGCATAATTGTGATGGTGGTTCATCCGATCAACAAGCGCCCGCCAGTGGTCTCTTTTTCATGGGGATACCCGTAACGATGAATACTGCAACGAACGACGCACCCCTTGCACCGGAGACCGTGGTTGTTTTCGGTATCCCTTTCAGCAACGTCTCCTTCGCGGACACGGTGGAGTGGGTTCGGCAACGGGTCCGATCCCGGCGGCCCGCCTACATCGCCACGGCTAACATGGATTTCCTCATGCAAGCGTGGCGAGACCCGGAGCTTCAGCGCATTCTGCTGGAGGCCGACTTGGTCGTGGCCGACGGCATCCCCATCGTCTGGCTCTCCCGCATGCTCGGCCATCCGCTCAAAGAGCGTGTGACCGGCAGCGACCTCGTCCCGCTTTTCGCCGAGCTTGCCGCGCGCGAGGGGTTCTCCATTTATGGCCTTGGCGGCGCCCCGGGCGTGGCCGAGAAAGCGACCGCGAAGCTGGCCGAGCGGTATTCCGGCCTTCGCGTCGCCGGTTGTTACTCCCCGCCAAAAGCCGATATTCTGGAGATGGACAACGCTGGTATCCTGGCGCGGCTCGCCACCGCCGATCCCGACATTCTTTTGGTCGCCTTCGGCTCGCCCAAGCAGGAGAAGTGGGTGAACCTGCACATCCGGCGCTGGAAAGTCCCCGTCTCGATCGGTATTGGAGG
>JBIJDW010000133.1:0-8070 GCA_044343885.1 Kiritimatiellia bacterium | reverse complement strand
GGCGATGAGAAGGTGGCCAGATAGCCACGGGGGGCCGATTTCCAGTCGAGCGCGCCCGTTTCGGCGTCGAGACAATAAATCGCCCCGCGATCAGACAACGGCCCCTTGTCGGTCGAGGTGATGTAGACGCGGTTACCCACCACGGCGGGGCTGGAATAGAACTTGGTCACGTCCGCCGTGTAAGCCCAGTTGACGCCGCCTGCGGTGGGAGGCTCTGCGGTGTCATTCGCGCCGCGTCGCTCTAGACCGCCGCGAAACATGGCCCAATCCGTCCCCGCGACCAGAGCACTCCCCGGGCGCAGGGTGGGCACAAATGTACGCACCAAGAAGACCAGTCCGGTCACGACTCCCGCCAGGATCACCAGCACGATCTTCTGTCGCCATAACAGCTTGAGAAAAGCCCACATGGCTGCCGGTTTGAGCATGCCGATAATCGCGCCAGCCAGCGAGAAGAGCAACGCAGGCAGAATGGCAACCAGCACCTGAAGCGGCGCAATGACGACCGGAATAACACCCACAGTGCTAACAATCATGAAATTCCCGCCTCCTCACGAGCCAGCCACACCGTCGGATTTGCCGAACTCACTCGCAATCGTCTATCACATCCGCTCGCGCCACAACGCAAATCAGCAATTCACGTGCCACTTCCCTCCAGATCGCGGCAGCTCAGGAGGAAATAAAAAAGTGGCGGAGGGGGAGGGATTCGAACCCCCGGTACCTTGCGGCACGCATGATTTCGAGTCATGTGCATTCAACCAGGCTCTGCCACCCCTCCGCAGTAAGAGGCGTTAAAAATAGCGTATCGCTCCAGCGGCGTCAAGGCAAAGATAAGAAATCAGAGAATATGCACTTTCACCCCGGACGCTTTTGGGCTATGATCATTCTTGCCTCACGTTACGTAAGCAGAAGAGGTTCAACCTTTATGTCCTTTACCTATCCCATCGGACGAATAGTGGCCGGCGACCCCCATCGGGTGCGGACGGCCGTTGAGCGATTTCATGCTCAGGCGGTGGATCACGTCGCCTTGTGCACGGGTGAGACCGGCTACTCGCCGCGGCGGACGACCCTCGGCCAGCGCGAGTCGGTCTCCGGCCCCGGCACGTTTACGCGGCGGACGTTGCGAACGCTGACCTTCGCTCCGGGGCAGCATCCGGGTTGGTGGATCAAGCGCACCGATCTGGATGAGCAACTGGACGTCGGCGTCTCGCCCCGAAACATTTGGACGAGCCAGCGGAACATCGTCCTGCGCAGCGGCTCGCCGCACAACTACCTGCGCATGGTCGAGCACATCGTCGCGTTGCGGCTGGGTCTTGGGATCGACGATCTAGTTGTCGAAACCGGATCGGGCGATCCGCCTCTTTTTGACCGCAGCAGCCTGGATCTGGTGGAGGCGGTCGAACGGGCGGGTATCGTCGAACGGGACGAGCCGGCGCGCTACGTGACGGTGAAAGAGCCGGTCACCATTGGCGGCGACCGGGGAGATTTCATCACGATCCTGCCCGCCGAAAAAGGGGTTCGCCGGCTGCGCCTGGATTGCGCGATCAACTTTTCTTCGGTGATCGGCAAGCAGCGCCTGGTCTATGATCTGACCCCCGAAACCTTCCGTACCGGTGCGTTTGCGCGCACCAACGCGTCTCAAGCGCAGAGGGCCCTCGCCCTGACCGTCGGACTCTTATTCGCCGACACGCGGAATCTGGGCTATACGAACCAGAACATTCTGATCCACGGCAAGAAAAGGTATTTGAACGAGCCCCATCTGCTCCAGCCCGACGGCCGTTCGCTCGAGCCGGTGTGGCATCGGGCCACGCTCGACCTGCTCGCGGCCCTGGCGCTGATCGACTGCGGAAGGCTGGCCGGAACGGTCGTCTCCTACCGCGCCGGTCATACGCTGGATTGCCGTTTGATGACGCTTCTCTACCGGCACGACCTGTTGACGACCTGCTAGTCCACATAGGCGCGGATGCCCGCGATGATCGCTTCGGCGAGCCGCTGACGATAGTCGCTGGTTTCAAGCCGGCGGGCCTCGCTGGTATTCGAGAGGAAGCCCACTTCTACGAGAATCGCGGGGCAGGGCGCGTTGCGCAGCACGTGATAGCGGGCCCGTTTGATGCCCCGGTCGGGACGTCCGAGTTTAACCAATTGGCGGTGCACCGCAAAGGCCAGGGCGAAGTTGGCGTCGGCAAACCGGTTTCCGGGAACCGCCGCTTCCGAGGTCCCCCCACTGGTCGACGGAAAGCCTGCGGCGGGGACTAGGTAGGTTTCAACGCCAGCGGCCTGACGATTGGGTGCGGCATTCGCGTGGATGCTCACCAGGCAGTCGGCCGGGGCGTTGGCGGCGAGTGTGACCCGGAGATCCAGCGGCAGGGCCGAGTCGTCGTTGCGCGTAAACATCACATGCACCGGCGCGCGGGCGAGTCCGGCGGCGACGCGGCGCGCCAAATCCAGCGTCAGGTCTTTCTCCTGCTGACGCGTCACCGCACTCACGGCCCCCTGATCCTCGCCACCGTGGCCGGGGTCGATCATGACCGTCAGATACCGTCTGCGCGCGGTTTGCTGCAGCCGCTTGTTCGGCGGCGTGTGCAGGGCTTCAAGATCCCGGACGTCCGGTGCCGAGAGGTAGAGGAATTTTGATCCCGCCGGCCGGAAGGCCGGCGGCGCATTGAGCCAGATTGTGGCGCCATCGATCTCCATGGAGCGACTGCCGGCAATCAGACGGATCGTGTGGCTCGGGGTCTTCAGTGTTGCGCCTTTCGCCGATACCCGCAAACCGGCGGCAGGCGCCTGAAGCTGCCGGGCCACGTCGGTCAGCGGCACCCAGCCAGACAGACTGGCTGGCAGACTGGCGGGCAGCGGTTTGCCCGGGTGCGACGACGGCGGCGGCAGGGATGCGCATCCCGCCATGATCAGGCAGCAGGCCACGCCCATGCCAACCGAACTGAGCACCGAATAGAGCGTGTGGCTGAAACTCATAGAACTCGCTGTTTGCGGGGGAAGATGAAAGGCGGAATCGTCCCGGCTCTTAGTTTAAACCGTCCTCGGCCCCGCTAGGCGTCGATCTTCACCGTCGCTTTTTCGCGTAAGTCGGCGACATACGCCGCGACCACCTCGCCGCGGGCGGTGTGGCGGAGGAAGTCGCGGATCGACTCGCGCACGTCATCAAAGGAGGCTTCGACCGCCTGCTCCTCGTCGTTCTTGTAGATGATGTGGAAACCGAACGGCGTTTCGATCACGTCGCTCAGCTCGCCAACCTTCATGGCGAACACGGCCGTGTCGAACTCCGGCACCATCATGCCGCGGCTAAACCAGCCGAGGCTGCCGCCGTCCGCTTTGCCGCTGGGGCAGTCAGAGTGCGCCCCCGCCTCCGCGCCAAAATCACCGCCGGACGTGACCCGCGCCCGAATCTCATTGAGTTTGGCGATGGCGTCGAATTTGGCCTGCGGGCTGCCATTTTTCGGCTTCACCAGAACGTGCTGCGCCTGCACACGCACCTCACGCTTGTACTCGTCCTTGTGCGCGCTAAAATGGGCGCTGATATCGGCCTCCCGTGGATCGGGAACACCCTCCGTGACCTTCGCAATCAGCTTCTCCACACGCTGCCCGCGCGTGAGCTGCGCGCGGAAGTCGGCCTCCGAAAGCCCCTGCTTGGCGAGCGCCTCCGCGAGCTTCTCCGCTCCGCCCACCTGCTCCGAGACCTCCTGAACTTTTTCGTCGACGTCGGCGTCGGGCACCACCAGGTCGAGCTTCGCGGCCTGATCAAAAAGCAGCTTGGCGCCAATCGCCTGATCAACCGCCCGCTGCCTGAGCACGGGCGCCTGCGCCCGAACCTGCTCCTCGGGCATGTGTTGAGAATAAAATCGGACCAGCCGTCCGAACTCGTATTCGATCGCCTGTGGCGGGATGACCTGCCCGTTGACCGTAACCGTGGGAATCGCCTGTTTCTTTGTCATTCGATCAGTGTAGCTTTTTGCGGGACGGCTGCCCAGTATTTTCGGTAATGGGGTTTCAGGGTTTCAGTCGTGCCTGTCGCATATCCCTGTCGCATATCCTTCTCCTTGCCTTAATGTATCGACTCGCACCTGACGAGCCCTCCACCCCCTTAAAGCATCGAGCAGGTATTATTTCCACAAAGGTCTGAATAACTTTGCTACCATTTGCCTGTTCCGGTTTTGCGCGGTTTTGCGTAACTTCTAAGGAGGTAATGATGAAAAGGCATGTCTACAGAAGTCTCTTTGTCGCCTTCGCTATTCTGGGGCACTTTGCGACCGCAGAGAACGAACGAACATTTGCGGCGCAAGGGACCTCATGGCAGAATCTTGCCACAAATGACTTTCGTGTATTTCTAGAAAAGGTGACGGCAAAGGATGCACGGTTCAAATGGGAATCCGCTACGGATCAGACAGCCAGCATCAAATCAAACGCCAGTGTTCGGAACTCAACATCCGGTCTAGAGGGTACCGTGCTTAGGCAATTGCGCTCTTATCCCGTTTGTTTACCAGGACTGACAATAACCGACGGCAAGACAGTTGCAAATAACGTTTCTGTTCTTCAGGACTTTCGTGATCTGCTTATGGAGAAGCCCAACTATGTTGACCTGTTGCTTGTGGATACGATTAATCGTGTTGTTTTCGTCTGTCTCTCCAGGCACATCATCTCAGCCAGGAAGGTGTGTCCGGATGTGAAGGCTCAAGTACAGCGGTTGCATGGATTTGCCTTGAAGCCTTCAAAACTCGCATTTGCGCTCGATGGAGAACCGGTCCGATCCGCCGGAGCTGCTTCATCCAATAGTGAAGCCTTCGTATTCCCTGCCTTTGAAACCGGATTGCGGAAGCAAACGGCACGTGGTCGAGAGAATGAACAAGAACTGAGAGAGTTCTATCGGCTGTTTATGAAAGCCTCCGGCGCAACGTGTCTAAATGATGCTCTGACAAAGCCAAGGGTTAGTGCGCTTCTTGAGACGAAAGATTTTCCTGCATTACTTATGCTGATGGTGATTTCAGAACAATATATTCATGTCTCCCTTCCGTTGTTGGCGGCCTATGTCGAAAAGTGTCCAGACTTTAGTCTCGATGATGATTTTCCAAAAATCGAGACGGTGCTGAATCTTTCTGATGCAGACCGGGAGCAATACGGCTCGTATCTCGCTGCGGCGACGCCGGGGATAGCAGATGAGGTGCGTCGTCTCCTCGACCAGGTACGCCTAGCCACGCTTGAGTCGTTCGCAGGCCTAACTGAAGCCCAACAAAAACTCGCGTTCAAGCCATCCAAAGAATCTCTTGTCGAAAAAGCCCTATCGGATATTGAAGGTGCGAAGGCCCAGATAAAGATGCTTCGCTCCCTCTCTTCCGAAGATTCTGTGAGTGTCGAGGACATTCGAGCCTATTTGGGCAAGGACATCTTCATGCCTGAAGGAGGGGGTAGGTATCAGGTCGGCGCAATCGGCCAACCAGCTACGTTCGTATCTCCGAATGGGAAAGTAATATCAATCCGACGGTAACCTTGCCGTCGAGTAAAAGAAGGGGACGTTCCTTAAGGAAGAAGGGGACGTTCCTTGAAAGTACTTTGCAATAAGGCTGAGAGGACATAGGGGGAAAGAGGGTGCGTAGGAAAACAGCGGCCGGATGCGGCAGCTGGCGGGGATGCGATTGCCCGGGTTCTTGAAGTGATGATTGCGTTGCCTCGCCGGAGTTAGGTGGGGTGAATCGACTCTTCGCATCCAGAAGGGAATATCTCTCGCCAAGACGCAAAGCACGCAAAGGAACGGTTTCTGATCCTCTTGGCGATCTTGGCGGCTTTGCGAGCAAATAGTGCGATCTGGCTGCCGAGGCCGCTTTCGCCAGTGCCTTCCGGGATGGGCCTCCTAAAGGCGCTTCTGACACGCTACGCGCAGGGCAAGGACGTCCTGGCGGGCACGGCCATTGTGAATGTCGGATTGCAGGAAGCGGCAGGGCGGATGAAGCCGGACGAGACGTTCAGTCAACAATAAGTAGTGCCATCGCTATTCCTCTCCATCATCAGCGGCGCGGCGGGACGCCGTCGCCCTACCCGACAATGCGGACCCATTACAATTTTCGCGCGTTTGACAAATTCAGATTGATCATGCTAACGTAAGGTCGACTTTGATCGCAGGAGCCTGCGTCTTTTTTTCGTTATGGTGTTACGCATGATGTCGTCCAACCAAGCACGCCTTGCCCGTGAGGCTCTTGCAAAACCCCCCGCCAGCCAAAGTGGCACGGGCATCTTGCCCGTGATTACAAGGGGTTTTGCAAAAGCCTCCCTTGCCGTCCTGGCCAGTCTGATCGCCGGCGCGGGCGTCGTCTGGGCGCAAGAGGCGCCGGAGCGGTTTGCCGACTACCAATCGGGTTTCCATCGCGACATTTTGGAACTGCAGGTGCTGCTTGACCGCAAACACCTCTCCTGCAACTGCGTTGACGGGATCTGGGGGGCGCGAACCGAGATCGCGCTCCAGACCTGGCAGTTGCTCAACGGCCTCCCCGCGACCGGGATTCCCGATGCCGCAGTCCTTGAGGCGCTCAGCGGAGGGCTTCCTGTGCTCACCCGCTATACGGTGACCGAGGAGGATGCGGCCGCCCTTGGTCCGTTTCCGGATGACTGGGAGGAGCGGTCCAAGCTGCCCGCCCTCCGCTACGTGACCCTCCAGGAAATGCTGGCCGAGAAGGGGCACCTGTCTCAGCGCGCGTTGCAGCGGCTCAACCCGGATGCGGCATGGCCCAACCCGCCTGCGGGCACCGAGATCGTGCTGACCGACTGCTCCCACGACAAGCTGCCGCGCGCAGGCTCGATCCGGATCACCTTGGGACGCACGGAGATTGCCGCCTACAACGCTGCTGGTGATCTGATCGCCCTGTTCCCCTGCTCCATCGCCCGCGACAAGAGCCGACGCCCCGACGGCGCCCTCGCCGTGCGCACCGTCGCCCCCAATCCCAACTACACCTACGACCCGCAACTCTTCGCGCCGGGCGGCGAGAATACGGTCAAGCTCATCATTCCTCCCGGTCCGAATAATCCGGTGGGGCTGGCTTGGATCGGACTCTCCCTGACGGGCTATGGCATTCACGGCACACCGATCCCCGAGAACATCGGCCGGGCCGAGTCCAAGGGCTGCTTCCGCCTAGCCAACTGGAATGCGGTCAAGCTGCTGCGGATGGTGGATGCCGGCACACCGGTCATTGTCGAGGAGTAGCCCCCTAAAATGAGATCACCCATGAGCCAACCCATCGTTATCCCCCGCAAAAAAATCTACCTCAGCGGACCAATCATGGATGAGCATCTCCAGGCCGCCCGTACCTGGCGCGAGCTTGCACGGGAGCGCTTGTCCGATGCGTTCGTGCTGCTGGACCCCATGCGTCGCGATTTCAAGGACCGCGAATTCGACAGCGCCAACGAGATCGTCGAGTTCGATCTGCAGGACGTGCGCGACGCGGACCTGCTGCTGGTCAACTACAACCGCGCCTCCATCGGCACGTCGATGGAGGTCTTCTACGCGGCCCATGACCTCGGCAAATTCATCGTCGCCTTCTCCCCCATCCCCTTCAAGGAATGCTCGCCCTGGATGGTGCGCTTCTGCACCAAGATCCTTCCCTCGCTCGATGATGCCATTGGCTATATTCGCGAACACTTCATCCAACGCCACATCGCATGAATGACACGCCACTTACGCCGCTGCTGATCACGGCCGCCCGGATCGTCGACCCGACGTCCGGACGCGACGAAATCGGCGATCTCTTCATAGCCGACGGCCGGTTCGCGCCGGTTCCGCCGACCCTCCCCGCCCACACCCGCCGCATCGACGGCCGCGGCCGGGTCGCCACGCCCGGCCTGTGGGACCTCCACGTCCATTTCCGCGATCCGGGCGCGCCCGCCGCCGAGACCCTCGCCAGCGGCGCGGCGGCCGCTGCGGCGGGCGGCTTTACCACCGTGGTGACGATGCCCAACACCGCGCCAGCCTGCGATACGCCCGACTGGATTCGGTATCAGTCTGATCCCGGTCTGCCGGTGACCGTGCTCCCCTCGGCCTGCATCACCCGTGGCCGCGAGGGCCGAGAGCCCGCC
>JBIJDW010000132.1:0-8087 GCA_044343885.1 Kiritimatiellia bacterium | reverse complement strand
CGCGTCAGGATATTGGCCGTCAGGGCCCCGTTGCCGAAAACCGCGCGCAATCCGGATCGCACCCGTCTGCCGGAACCCACCAGCACACGCCACTGCATGTCGGACGTTCCCTCGCGTTCGAGCAGCAGGAACTCCACCGCGCCACCGGTATCCGCCCACCGGCCCAGCAACCGGGCCGGAAAAACCTGAGTGTCGTTCAAGACCAGGAGGTCACCGTCCTGAAGAAAATCGGGCAGGTCGGCAACCCGCCGATGCGCCAGCGCGCCTGTCCGGCGGTCCAACACCATCATCCGCGAAGACCCGCGCACGGCGGGCGGCTCCTGCGCGATCAGCTCCGGCGGCAACACATAGTCGAAATCAGACGTTTGCATGGCGGCAATACAGGAAACGCTAGAAGGGATCAGCCCTTTGCGGCAAGGTAACGCTCGACTTCCAATGCCGCCATGCAGCCGGTTCCCGCTGCCGTGACCGCCTGCCGGTAGATGGGATCCTGCACATCGCCAGCCGCAAACACGCCGTCTGCCGAGGTCCGCGTGTTCTGCGTCACGATATACCCCGCGTCGTCACACGTGACGGCTGCCCGGAACGGCTGCGTGCTGGGCGTATGGCCGATCGCGATAAACAGACCGGAGACCGGTATCTCGCTCCGTTCGCCGGTCTTGATGTTTTGCACCACGACGGCGGTGACCTCCTTCTTCTGCGGATCGAGCACCTCGGCCACCGTGCTGTCCCAGACCACTCGGATGTTGGGCGCAGCCAGCACACGCTCGACCATGACCTTCGACGCGCGGAATTCGCGGCGCCGGTGGATCAGCGTCACGGTTCGTGCGATCCGCGACAGATACAACGCGTCTTCCATCGCGGTGTCGCCCCCGCCCACCACCGCAACATCCTGGTCGCGGTAAAACGCGCCGTCGCACGTTGCACATCCCGAGACGCCGCGTCCGATCAGCGCCTGCTCAGACGGCAGACCCAGATAGCGGGCGATGGCGCCCGTGGCGATGATCACTGTTCGTGACAACAGCTCCCCGTTCGTGGCGAACGAAATCCGTTTCACGTCGCCAGTGAAATCACACCCGCTCACCTGATCCATCATGAAGAGGGCACCCATGCGCTCGGCCTGCTTGCGCATGGCCATGACCAGATCATAACCGTTGATGGCGCTTTCGAATCCCGGATAGTTTTCGACATCGGTCGTCTGCGTCAGTTGTCCGCCGGGTTGCTGGCCCTCGATCACCATCGGATTCAGATTGGCCCGCGCGCAATAAATGGCCGCCGTCAATCCTGCGGGACCGCTCCCGACAATCACCACGTTTTCCATAAAAGACATCTCCGCATCCGGTTAGGTGTAAAGGCGGATTTCATCCACCGTCGTATAGCCGTCCAACACGTTACGTATGCCATCCTCGCGCATCGTGCGCATGCCCAGCGCACGCGCCTTTTCACGGAGGAAGAGGGTTGGCTTTTTCTCGTTGATCAGCTCGCGGATATCGTTCGAAACCCGCAGATACTCGTAGATGCCCTTGCGCCCCTTGTAGCCGGTGCTGTTGCACTTCTGGCATCCCCGCCCGTAATAAAACGGGCGTGATCCGACGTCCGGTCGCGTCAAACTCAGGCTGCGCAACGTTTCGTCGTCCGGCTCATACGCCGTCTTGCAATTCAGGCAGATGGTACGAAGCAGTCGCTGGCCCAGAACAGCCTCCAACGTCGAGGCGATGAGATAGGGCTCGACCTCCATGTCGATCAGACGCGTGATGGCACCGGCGGCATCGTTGGTGTGCAGCGTGCTAAAGACCAGGTGCCCCGTCAACGAGGCTTCGATGGCGATTTTGGCAGTTTCCAAATCACGAATTTCACCAATCATCATCACATCGGGATCCTGGCGCAGAAACGCCCGCAATGCCAGGGGAAACGTGTTGCCCGTCAGCGGATTGATGGGCACCTGGACGATGCCGTCAATATCGTATTCAACGGGCTCCTCGGCGGTCAGCAGTTTCTGGTCGATGGTGTTGATCCGCCGTAGACAGGAATACAGCGTGGTCGTCTTGCCACAGCCAGTCGGACCGGTAGCGATGATGATGCCGTTGGGCTTTTCGACGTCGATGAAGAGATCGTTCAAGACATCTTCCGGCATGCCCAAGGTGTCGAGATTCAGGGAAACCACGCTTTGATCCAACACGCGCAGCACCACGCTTTCGCCAAAACGGGTCGGCAGGCAGGAGACGCGCAAGTCAATATGCCGGCCAGCGACCGTGATGGCGATACGTCCGTCTTGCGGCATTCGGCGTTCGGCAATATTCAGGCCGGACATGACCTTGACGCGCGAAATGATCGGCGTGGCCAGGCGTCGCGGTGGAGGCGCCATCTCATAGAGAGCGCCGTCCACACGGTAGCGGATGCGGAACTCCTTCTCGAAGGGTTCAAAATGGATGTCTGATGCCCGGGCCATGACCGCATTATACAAAACTAGGTGAACAAACTTAATGATCGGCGCGGAACCGGCAGCCTCGGCAATCCCTTTGTCATCAACCTCTTCGCCTATGGCCAAGGCAGGATCGTGCGAGATTTCGCCCTCCAGACTGTTCAACAATTCGGCGACGGTTGCGCTGTCATCCCCATAAAACTCGGTGACACGATCATGGATATCGCCCTCGCGGGCCATCGCGAAGGAAACGTCCTTGGTCAGGACAAACATGATCTCATCCATCGCATGCGGATCGATGATCGTCGACGTGGCCAAGGTCACGGCCCCGATTCCCGTGCGTATGGGTATCACGTTGTACATCCGAGCGACGCTGGCAGGGATGCACTTGATCACCGTCTGGGGAATGGTCAATTGCGTGAGATCGACAACTTCGCACCCCTGATAGGCCGCCATCATTCCCAGCAGGTCGTTCTCGGTGACAAACTCGCTGTCCAGCAAAAGTCGCCGCACCGGTTTTCCGGAGCGTTTTTTTTCATCGAGCAATTCCTGCGCCTGCTGTTCGTCAACCAAGCCATTGGTGATGGCCAAATCGAGAACCGGATCAAAATCGAGATGTCCGCTCATATCATCGCTCCCGTGCTTCCATGTCCTTCTTCAACGTAGCGACCAACATGTCGGGGTCTTGGGACTTGGTCACCAGGTCGTCATAATGTATTTTCCCTGCCAGATAGAGTTCGAGCAGATGAGAATCGAGCGTTTTCATGCCGAACTTCGTTCCCGTCTGGATGTCGGATGCGATCTGGAACGTTTTATTATCGCGAATACGCGAACGGATGGACGGAGTCGATATCATCACTTCAAACGCGGCGACGCGGCCCGGCTTGTCGGCACGCGGGAGCAGCAATTGGGAAATGACAGCGACGATGCTGACCGCAAGCTGTGTCCGCACCTCTTCCTGCTCGTTGGTCGGGAACGCATCGACAATACGGTCAACGGTGGCCGCGGCGCCCGTCGTGTGCAGCGTGGCAAAGACCAGATGGCCGGTTTCGGCCGCCGCAATCGCTGCCCGCATAGTTTCCAAGTCACGCATTTCACCGACCAGGATGACATCCGGGTCCTGTCGCAGCGCCCGGCGCAGGGCCTCCGCGAAATTGGGGACGTCCGCACCGATTTCGCGTTGTGTCACAAGCGCCTTCTTGTGATTGTGGAAATACTCGATCGGATCTTCCACGGTGATGATGTGGCAGTCGCGCGTATCGTTGATGATGTTGAGCATGCTCGCGAGCGTCGTCGTCTTTCCCGAGCCGGTAGGACCGGTGACCAGAATCAGGCCGCGGGGTTTGTACAGCAACTCGCGCACCTGCTCGGGGAAACCGATTTGTTCGAGGGTCAGCAGCGTCGTCGGCAGCAACCGCATCACGATGCCGATGTTTCCGCGTGCGCGGAATATGCTTACGCGAAACCGCCCCTGATCGCCAAAACTCAAGCCGAAGTCGACTCCGCAGTCATCGTGGACGCTGCGCTGTTGAGTCTCCGAGGCAATGCGCATCATGAAGTTCTGCGTGTCTTCCGACGTCAGCACCGGTAGATCGAGCGGCATCAGCGATCCGTGTATGCGCAAAACGGGCGGCGCGCCGACACGCAAGTGCAGATCCGAACCGCCCTCGTCGATCGTCAACTGCATCAGCGCATCAGTGTCCAGGTTGTTGTCGTACATTAGTCTGCATCTCCCATGGTAGCCTTGAGCACCTCTTCGATCGTTGTCATTCCCGATGCAACCTTCAACAGGCCGTCTTCCCGCAATGTGCGCATGCCCATTTCGCGGGCGCGCTGCCGGAGGCCGACCGCGGACTGATGGTCGAAGATCATCCGTTGAATCACGTCATCGACGACAAAAATCTCGAAGATTCCCTTGCGTCCCTTGTAGCCGCTCAGAGAACAGGCCGGGCACCCGTGGCCGTGCCGCAGCTCGGCATTCGCCAACCCTTTCGCCAGAGGGCCCAACATCTTGCGCTCTTTCTCGGTCATGGTGTGTGATTCACCGCACATTTTGCACACGCACCGGATCAACCGCTGGGCCATGGCCGCCTGGAGCGCCGATGCCACCATGTACGGCTTGACGCCCAGATCAAGCAGGCGCGTTACCGCGCTGGGAGCGTCGTTGGTGTGCAGGGTGCTAAACACCAAATGGCCGGTCAACGCCGCCTCCATGGCGATATCCGCCGTTTCCTTGTCACGGATTTCGCCGATCATCACCACGTTTGGAGCCTGGCGCAGAATGGATCGCAAGGCGACGGAGAACGTCAGGCCGATGTCCTCCAGAACCTGAACTTGGTTGACCCCCGTCATCAGGTACTCAATCGGGTTCTCAACGGTGATGATCTTGCGATTGGGCTGGTTGATCTGCCCCAGACAGGCATAGAGCGTGGTCGTCTTGCCCGAACCGGTTGGACCTGTCACGAGCAGCACCCCGTGTGGGCGTTTGATCAAGCTCTCAAACTGCTGCTGGTCGTCGAGCAAAAAGCCCAGTTCCGGCAAACCCAGAACCAGACTCTGTTTGTCAAGAATACGCATCACGATGCTTTCGCCGTGATTGGTCGGTATGCATGAAACGCGTAGATCCAGGCTCCGGCCGCGGAAGGGAATGTCGATGCGCCCGTCTTGCGGAACGCGCTTCTCTGAAATTTTCATCCCGGCCATGATCTTGATGCGTTGCAGAATCGCCCCTTGCAGTTTCTTCGGCGGGCTCTTGATCTCGTGCAACGCGCCATCAATGCGAAACCGGACGCGGAAATGCTTCTCCATCGGTTCGAGATGGATATCCGATGCCAGCCGATTACAGGCATCCACGATGATCATGTTGACGAGTTTGATGACGGGCGCGTCGGCGTCACTGACACTGCCATCCGCGCCTTCGATAATATGCGCAATATCTACATCGTCAGACGACATCTGCCCGAGCAGGGACTGCATGTCGTTCTCCTGGGGATACAAGACGTCCAGTGCAGCGTGAATGTCTGCGCGCGAGGCCACCACGCTCTCGATCGGGCATTTGAGCAGGTAGCCGAGCGTGTCGATCGTGTCGTAATTCATCGGATCGCTGACCGCCAGCGTCAGCGTCTCGCCCGTCTTATACAGCGGCACGACGCCGTATTTGCGGGCTGTCTCGATCGGCATGATGTCGCGGATCGTCACGCTGAGCATCGCGGGGTCTAGGTGGACCAGCTCCATGCCAAATTGAGCGGCGATCAGATTGAGCGTAACCGCTTCGGTAATCAGTCCCATATTCAGCAGGACATCGACGGTCGTTTCGCCTTCTTGACGCAGGGATACAGCGGCCGCATCCACCTGTTTCTGGGTCACCAGCCCATTTTCCTGCAGCAATTGCAGCACATAATCATCGTTCGATGTCACGCTGATCCTCCCGTGCGGCTCCGCATGCGGAGCCGTTTTGCGTCACCCGTTCTGTTGTGCCAACCGTTCGCCGACCAACCGTCCTACCACTTTGGGGTCGGCCTTGCCCTTGCTCAATTTCATCACTTGCCCGATCAGAAATCCAGCGGCGGCCTGCTTGCCCGCTTTCCAGTCCGCAACTGTCTTCGGATTGGCCTGCATCACCGCGTCCACCCATTCATCCAGCGCACCCGAATCAGAGACTTGCGCCAGACCGCGTACGCGAACCTGTTCAGCCGGACTGCCGCCGGACAGAAACGCCTCTTCGAGCAATTCCTTGGCCGTGAGTGCGTTGATCGTTTGGGACTCCACCAGCCCGATCAATTCAACCAGTGCTTCTGGAGTCAGTGCGCTTGCCGTGACGAGTGTTTCGTGCGCGGCCACCAGTCGCAACACATCGGTCATGATCCAGTTGGATGCGGTCTTGCCCGTCCCGCAGTGCTGCGCGACCGCCTCGAAAAAGTCAGCCAACGCCCGATCGGCCGCCAGAACGGAAGCATCATAGTCGGGAATGCCATATTGCCGGGCCAGTCGCTCGCGCCGCACGGCGGGTAGCTCCGGCAGCGACCGGCGTAAGGCATCGATCTGATCCGGAGGCGTCACGATGGGCAGCAGGTCGGGCTCAGCAAAATAGCGGTAGTCGTGGGCATCCTCTTTCGAACGCATGTGGATGGTCACGCCGCTGTCCACATCCCATCGCCGCGTCTCTTGGACAATCCGGCCGCCTGCATCCAGAACCTCCGACTGCCGCGCAATCTCGTATTGCAACGCGTCATGCGCGCCGGAGATGGTGTTCATGTTTTTGAGTTCGACTTTGGTCCCCAACGCGTCCTGGCCCGGCGGACGCAGGCTTACATTCACGTCGCACCGCATGTTCCCTTCCTCCAGATTGCATGCGCTGACCCCGATGTACAGTAGAATGTGCCGCAGGGCAGTCAGAAATGCGGCCGCCTCATCCGCCGACGCGAGATCGGGGTGGGTCACGATCTCCATCAGCGGTGTCCCGGCGCGATTAAAGTCGACGCCGCTCCAGCCGGCCTCATGCATGCTTTTCGCCACATCCTCTTCCAAATGAATCCGGATCAACCGGATCGGCTTCCGACCGCCGTCCGTCATGGGGATGTCAATGATTCCGTCCAGACACAAGGGCTTGTCATATTGCGTGATCTGGTAGTTCTTGGGCATGTCCGGGTAGAAATAACTCTTGCGGTCAAACGTGCTGTACGTGTTGATCGAACACCCCAGCATCAGACCGCTGACCAGCGTCAGCCGCACCGCCTCCCGGTTCATGACCGGCATCGCGCCGGGATAGCCAAGACACACCGGGCAGACACAGGTGTTGGGGGACGCGCCAAAGGAGGTCGCACACCCGCAGAACAGCTTGGTGCGGGTCTTGAGCTGGACGTGAACCTCCAGCCCGATGGAAACACGGTAGGTATGCTTCATGACCGCACCTCCCGCGCCTGCTCATAGACATGGCCAATTCGAAGCAACGTTCCTTCATCAAATGCGGGCGCCAGCACTTGCAGCCCCACGGGCAGACCGGCATGCGTCGTCCCGCAGGGTACCGAGAGCCCGCAAATGCCAGCCAGATTGGCCGTGACTGTGAAGATGTCGATCAGATAGGCCTTCAGAGGATCCTCCGCTGTCGCGCCGATGAGATAGGCGGGATCGGGCGAGACGGGCGTTAGCAACGCATCACACTGCTTGAATGCCGCTTCGAAATCACGCCGGATGAGGGTGCGCACACGCTGGGCGTGCGTGTAGTAGGCGTCGTAATAGCCGCTGCTGAGCACGTACGTCCCGAGAATGATGCGCCGCTTGACTTCTCGCCCGAACCCTTCTGCGCGAGTGTTGAGATACATTTCCAGGGGCGTGCCGGCGGCAACCGCGCTCCGGTGACCGTAGCGCACGCCATCAAACCGCGCCAGATTGGCCGAGGCCTCTGCCGATGCCAGAATGTAGTAGGTCGCCACAGCGTATTCGGTGTGTGGCAGACTCACCTCGACGATTTCCGCGCCGCACCGGCGGCACGATTCCACCGCTTCCTGAACCCGTTGAGCAACCTCGGGATCGAGGCCAGCCACGAAATATTCCTTGGGCAGACCGAGTCGCAGCCCCTTCAAATCGCCGCCCAGCGTGGCGGCGTAGTTCGGAACGGCGCGGTCCAGCGTGGTGGCGTCGTGCGGATCGCGGCCGGCCATTACAC
>JBIJDW010000131.1:0-8109 GCA_044343885.1 Kiritimatiellia bacterium | reverse complement strand
GTTGTAGGTCACTCCGCTTTCGCATCGGCCGAGATCGTCGCGGCCAGCGTGTGGGATTCGCCAGGATCGAGGGAGATGGCGTTTGCGCTGGCATTGGCAGTTTCGACGCAGACCATGCGCGTGTACTCCTCGTCGCCGAAGTCGGGCATCCGCTTCGCCTTGTCGATCCACGGGTTCCAGACAACGGTTGTGCGGCTACCCCGCTTGGCCACGACAATCTGCCGCTCCAGGCCGGCGTCGTCAATGACGCACTCCGACTCGGTGTCGACATAGACGCGATCCACCTCTTGCCGGATCACCAGCGGCGTCTCCTGCGGACACCCGGCGGCGCCGGTGATCTGGTCGACAAACGCCGTTCCTTCAAGTCCTCGCAGCGTCACGTCCATGATCTGCCGCACCCCGAAATAGCTGTGCAAGGCCTCGCTGAAGGTGAACGGGCGTGTGTCCGTGTTGCGGGTTGTGAGTTCCACCTTCAGCGCGTTCTCCAGAGCGACCCGTAGCGTGAGGGAAAATCGGTAGGGCCACCAGCCGCGGGTCGAATCGCTGTCGTCGAGTGCCAACCGGATCTCGGTGGTGCGCGACGTGTATTCCGTCGCCGCCAGCCGCCACGGCACGATCCGGGCGAAGCCGTGCGCGGGCCGGGTGGGATCGGTCGGGTGCGGACCAAACCACGGCCAGCAGACCGGTATTCCGCCGCGGATCGGTTTTCCCGATTCGAACCGGGACGATTTGCTCATGAACAAGACCGGCAGGTGTCCGGCTGGCCGGTAGGAGAGGACGTGGCCGCCGTAAAGCGAGACCTCGCACGAGCCGGTGACGCTGGCCAGCGCGGCGATCGGCAGGCCGTTCTCACCTGCGCGGAATGCGATCCGGCCTCGCGCGCCAAAACGGGTGTTGAGTGTGGATATGTCGGGATAGTGCATGGGTGATCCTCCAGAATGAACATCGTTTACATCCGGTTGCCGAAAGACTCCCGCACGAGTTCGCGCGGCAGTTCGCTGATGAATCGCGAGGGCTTGCAGAAGAACATGCCGCCGTCGCGCGTGCGGCGGATCTCGGGGACGGCGAGCACCAGCTCGTCGCGGGCGCGGGTCACGGCGACGTAGAAGAGCCTGCGCTCTTCGGCGTCGCCACCCGGCTCGTCCAGGGTTCGGCTCGATGGAAACATCCCTTCGGTCGCCCAGATCACAAAGACCACCGGCCACTCCAGACCCTTGGCCTGATGAACCGTGCCAAGCTGCACCGCATCCTCTTCCTCGCCGCGGTTCCGGCGATTGTATTCGTGATCCACGTTGGTCAGCAGCGCCACCTCGGCGAGAAACGCAGGCACACTGGCCGCGCGCATGATCTGGACTTCGAGTTCCCGGATGTCCTCGGCGCGGCGGTCGGCAAATTCGTAGGTGCGGGCCATGTACGTCTTGTAAAACCGCTCGTAAAACCGCTCGATCAGTTCGCCGCCGTTGGCGGCCAGCCCCTCGTCGTGATACTCACCGAACAGTTTGTCGAGCGGCTCCCACTCGCCGCGTGCCGACGGCCGCATCAGCGCGGCCAGCGCCTGGCGCTGCGCCGGGTCGGCGGAGTCGAACCGCTCGCCGAGCTTGGCCCACCAGCCGTCCAGTGTCTTGATGCCCACGCCGCGCAGCATTCCCAGGAGGCGATCAAAGCCCAGGCGGTCGTCGGGACGCACGCAGACCCGCAGCATCGCCAGCACGTCCTTGATGTGCGCCTGCTCAAACACCCCCACGCCCGAGGTGATCCGGCAAGGAATGCCCGCTCGCCCCAAGGCCACCTGCAATTCGATCGAATGGAAATGGGCGCGGTAGAGCACCACCATGTCGGCGAAGCGGTAGCCGTCGTCGCGGTAGCGGCGGATCAGGCGGATCACGGCATCGGCCTGTTCGTTGCCGTCGCGCAGGCGAAGCACCCGCGGCTTGGCCCGCTCGGGCCGTGTGGCCCGCAGCACTTTTTGGAACTGGTCGGGATTCCCCGCGATGCACGCATTGGCCACCGCCAGAATCTCCGGAACGCTGCGGTAATTGCGTTCGAGCTTGATGATGACGCACGACGGGTAGCGCTTGGGAAATTCCATGATGTTGCGGAAGTCGGCGCCGCGCCAGGAGTAGATGCACTGAAAGTCGTCGCCGACGGCCATGACATTGCGCCGCTGTGCGGCGAGCAGGTCCACCAGCTTCGCCTGCGGGCCGTTGGTGTCCTGATACTCGTCCACCAGGATGTGCTCGAACCGCTCCTGATAACTGCGACAGATGTCGGCGTGCTCGGTGATGAGCCGCAGCCCCTGGGTCAGCAGATCATCAAAGTCCATCGCCTGCAGCCCGGCTTTCTTGGCGACGTAGGCCTCGCCGACCCGGATGATGTCGGCAACGTCCACCCGCAGCGCCTCAAGGTTCTCGTCGATCACGTCGCCGATCCCCAGCCCCCGGCTGGCGGCGTTGCTGAACAAGCTGGCGAGCACATCCTTCTTCGGAAAGTCCTTCGACTGGATGTGGAGGTCCTTGATGCAGCCGTCGATCAGCGAACGGGCGTCGTCGCGATCCAGGATGATGAAGTCGTTGCGAAAGCCGATCCGATCGGCATAGCGGCGCAGGAAACGGTTGCACACATGGTGAAAGGTGCCGCTCCAGACACTGCCGACCTGATCGCCGCACACCGCCCGCGCCCGTTCGAGCATCTCCAGGGCGGCGCGGTTGGTGAAGGTGAGCAGCAGGATCGCCTCGGGAGGCACGCCCCGTTCGAGGAGATGGGCCACGCGGTAGACGAGGGTGTGGGTCTTGCCCGTGCCGGCGGCGGCCAGCACCAGCAGCGGGCCGTCGCCAGCGGTCGCCGCCTGCCGCTGCTCGGGGTTGAGAATGTTTTCGTAGTTGATCATAAAATATACTCTCCGCCCGCCCGGTTAAACCGGGCCAGACTGTCGGCCAGGCCGCCGGTGCGGTTGCGCCCGAGCCACACACGGCGGTGCCCGGCTACGAGCGCCTCCCAGTCGCGGCGCAGTTCGGCACGCGTCGGCGCGTCGGTCCGCATGCCCGCCAGGAGGGCGCGCCCGCGCGCGGCAGCATGGGCCACGAGATGCGCCGATTGACGCGTCTCTTCTTCCAGCGACTCGGCGTCGGACGCCGCGCACCGCGCCTGCTCGACGGCAGCGGCGACGCGGGCGGCGATGTCGGCCACCGACGCGAGCGTGGCGTCGGTGACGCCCTCGCCCGGTTGCCGGTCGCGCCCGTTGCTGAGGATCTGAAACAACTCAGTGCTGTTGGCGAGCTTTCTGCCGCAGCGCAGGTAGGCATCGCCCAGGTCGAGCGTCGCCCGCCCGAGCACGCCAGCGGCGTCTTGAAACACGTGATGGTCGAGCGCGGTGGCCAGATTCATGTTCCGGTTGGCGTCCAGACACCAGGAGACCGCCGCGCCCGTCACAAACCCCGGGAAGCTGACGGGCAACGTCTGCCAATGGCCGTTGTCGCCCCAGTCGGTGATCAGGTAGCCGGAGGCGCCGTGGCGAAGCCCGTTCTCGGCCGCCGACACGAGATTAGCACGGGCATTGGTCACGCGCCCCGCCAGACTGTTCCAGGCCGAGGTGCCGGGACAGACGAAAAATGGAATTCCCGCGGCCGCGAATTTCTCGCCGTGCGCGGCGTAGGGATGGTCCGCCTCGTAACCCCACTCCAGCGCGATGATGTCCCGCGGCAGCTCGGACACCAGTTCGGGGTGATGGATGATGATGTCGCCCCAGAAGGTCATGGTGCGCCCGTGCGCCGAAACCAGCTTGTGGATTTCCAACAGGAAGTCGAGATAGACGCGTCCGCGTCCGATGCGGTCTGCCTTCTCACGGGAACGCCCGCAGCCGACATCCCACGTCTCGTCACAGCCGACGTTGAACAGCGGCGAGGTGAACGAAGGCAGCAACTCCGCATACAGTCCGCGGAGGAAGGCCACGCTCGCGGGGTCGGTGGGACACAAGCTGAACGGATGCGGGCACGGGATCTTCGACCACGGGAACAGGAATCCACCGTCCGGGCACTCGGCCATCGGACGATAGGCGTCAACCGTGAGCCACCGTTCCAGATGGCCAAACGAGTTCTGGTTGGGCACCAGTGTCACGCAGCGCGTTTTGCAATAGGCGTCGAGACTGCGGATCTCTGAGCCGGTCATGGGGCTGGCCGCCTGCCAAACCGCCGCATGGGCGGAATAGGCAAACGTGTGCTCGGTGTAAAGCTCCAGGTGGTTGATGCGCCACTCGGCGAGGCGGTCGACCAGCGCAAACAGCGTGGCCATCGTCGGCACCTTGTCACGGCTGATGTCGAGCATCACGCCGCGCACGGGGAAGTCGGGGTGGTCGGTGATGTGGCAGGCGGGCAGCGCCCCACCCGTGAGCCGAAGCATCTGGCGCAGCGCCATCGCGGCATAAAAAAGGCCCGCCGCGTCGGAGGCGTCGACCGTGACCGAGTCAACGCCGATCTGCAGCTCGTATCCCTGCGCCGGATGCCTGCCGGAATGACACGCGACCCGCACGGCGGCGCGCTGGAAATCGGCCGCCGATGGGTTGACCGCCGGACGCCACGCCGGACCGAAGTCCGCCTCCAACGCCTGAAGCGCGGGTAGCAGTTCGGCGACCGGACCGCTGAACGCGATCACGCCGCCACTCCCGACGAACACGCCGGCCCTGGCCTCGACGCGGCGCGGCACCGGAACCAGATCATCCCACAGGGTTGTCACAGACATCAGCCTGCCTCCTTGGACAACAGAAACGGCTTGAGCGCCGCCTCCAGCTCTGCACGGCGGGCGGCGAGCCTGTCGGGCGTCGTCGCCTCGATGATCAGCCGCAGGTAGGATTCGGTGTTGGAGGATCGGACGCTGAGCCACCACTCGGGGAACTCCAGACGCAGCCCGTCGAAGTCGTAGACCGTGGTCGGCGGGCCGTGCAACTCGGCGGCGGCGCGCACGGCGCGGATGGCGTCGTCTTTCCGATCGACGCGGAAGTTGACCTCGCCGGTCGTGGCGTAGCGCCGGATGGGGGCGATGAGGCCGCTCAGCGTTTCGCCTCGGCGGCGGGCCGCCGCCAGCTCGCCCAGAACGATCAGCGCGGCCAGCTCGCCCGAGTCGCACCAGCAGAAATCGCGGAAGTAGTAGTGGCCCGCCAGCTCGCCGCCGCACACCGCGCCGCAGGCGCGCAGCAGGACCTTGGCGAAGGCGTGACCCACCTTGCCGATCACCGGCTCGGCGCCATCGGCGCACAGCGCCTCGATCACGCCGCGCGAGGTGCGGATGTCGTGGATCACCCGCGCACCGGGTTCGGTGCGGAGGAAGCGGCGGGCGATGATCGGGATCAGCAGATCGGGCTGGATGAACGCGCCCGTCTCGTCAATGAACATCACCCGGTCGGCATCGCCGTCAAAAATCACGCCGGCGTCGCACCGGTGCTCCTTCACGGCGGCCATGAGCGCCGCGCAGTTTTCGACTTCCAGAGGATTGGGCGCATGGTGGGGAAACCGACCGTCGGGGGTGTCGTTCAGATAGACCGTCCCGGCACCGAACAGCTCATGCACCAGCAGGGAGGCCATGCCATCGGAGCAGTCGACCGCGAACCGAAGCCCCGAGAGGTCGGGCAGCCAGGTGCGCAGAAAGGTGAGAAACGCGGCGGTGCGGTCGATCTCGCGGCACGTGCCGGGCTGCGCGGCGGGAGGCGGGAGGTCCGCCGCTCCGATCCGGCGTTCCAGCTCGGCCAGCCCAGTGGCATAGCCTACCGGCACCGCCTCGCGCCGGGATATTTTGAGGCCGTTGTAGGCCGCCGGATTATGAGATGCCGTGATCTGCACCGAGGCGTCGTAGCCGTCGATGGCGGTAAAGTAATAGACCATCGGCGTGGTGCAAAGCCCCAGGTCGTCGACCGCGCATCCCGCCTCGGTGAGGCCGCGCACGAGCGCGTCGCGCACGGCGGGCGACGACAGACGCGCGTCCCGGCCGACCAGAACCCGGCGCGCGCCGAGCAGTCCCGGCAGACAGCGTCCGATTCGGTGGACCGTCTCGGCGTCAAAGTCCGTGCCATAGACCCCTCGGATATCGTAGGCTTTGAATGCGCTCATGGTTCGCCCTCAGTCGAGGAACAGCAGGATGCCTCCCGATCCGCCGCGGCCCTGGAGCGTTTGCAGCAGCGCCTCCGCGCGGCTGACGCTGTTGGTGCCGGTCGTCAGTGCCCGAACCAGTTCCTGCCGCTGTTTGGTGGAGGCCGCCTCCCGTTTCTCGCGCAGACGATCTTGCTGCGAGACCAGCCAGATGCCGCCCATCAGACAGCCGAAGAGGAGACAGCAGGTGCCGATCAGAAACATCGTGCTCATCCGGATCTTGAAGACCCGCTCACTGGCCTGCCGCCAGCCCGCTTCCTGCTTCCACCGTTCGCGCTCGGTCGCCAGCTTCTCGCGCTCCAGCGTCAGCCGCTCGCGTTCGAGCTGGATCTTTTCCCGTTCGAGCTGCAGATCCACCCGTGTGACCGGCTCGCCCGTCTCGTCCACGTCAACAACCGCGCCCGGATCCTTCATACGTCTGCCTTTTTAAAGGAGGTGTGTGCTTTGATTCGTAATCCCCTGCGGGCCATGTAAGCACAAACCGCCGCGCGGGGCAAGTCAGCAATTCTAATTATGGCGCATCCGTACAGTCGAAATCGAAATCGCTATCGCTATCGAATTCCTTTCTTTCTCGTCGATTTCGGTCCCGATCCCGATTTGGATCCCTATAGCGGCTGTCATAATTAGAATTGCTGGGGCCGCATAAGCGCGCGTGACTGCTTCCTTAGCGGTGCAAAGAAGGACGCTGGCGGTTGTTGCCGTCGTGATCGATCATGTCGCTATCGGACTGGCGGCCGCGCCAGACGAAGAAGCCCCCCATGACGATGGCGCCGAGAACCACGATCCCCAGCACCAGACGGGCGGTCCGCCACGTGGAACTGACGGATTTTTCCGCTGCCGATTCGGGCGTGATGCCGGCAGGGTCGGGTTGCGTGGTGGAAGCCGTGAGATTGGTGGCCGGTGGTGGTGGAGGTGGGGGTGGTGGTGGTGGAGGCGGCAGAGCGGCAAAGGCGCGGTTCAGCGCTTCGGCCGCCGCCTGGTCGCGTGTCTTTCCGTAGAGGGCCACGCTCCCGCAGACCACCACAAAGACCCGGCGGTCGTTGCGCGTGGCGGTGACAATCGTGGAGTAACCACCCGCCTGAATGTACCCGGTCTTCAAGCCGTCCACGCCGGGGAAGGAGGCCATCAGGCGGTGGTTGTGGTTGCGCATCACGAACGGCGATGGCGTCGTGCGAAAGGTCCGTTCCAGGGTCGATGAGTATCGGATAACATCCGGGTATGCGTTGACCAGCGCGCGGCCGAGAATGGCGAGATCTCTCGACGTGGAAGAATCGATTTCTTCTGCCTTACGCGGCGGGGTTGGGGGGAGACCGTGGCAGGAGTAGAAGCGGGTACTCGTCATCCCCAGCGCCCGGGCTTTCTGATTCATCAACTCCACAAAGGCGGCTTGGGATCCAGCCACATGAATGGCGAGCGCGGCGGCGGCGTCATTGGCCGATTGCACCATCAGGGCGTAGATAAGCTCCTCGACGGTGAAGATTTCTCCTTCCTTGAGATAGACCTGCGACCCTCCCAGACGCGTCGCTTCGGCGTTGGCGGTAATCGGATCTGTCAGGCGGGCGGATCCCTGCTGGATCCGGTCCAGAACGACGAACAGCGTCATCACCTTGATGACGCTGGCGGGGAAGACGGTGGCATCGGCGTTATCCTCGATGAGCACCTTGCCCGTGGCTCCGTCCACGGCAATCAGCCCGAGGTAGGGGTCGCGGGAGATGACCGGGACGCCGCGGATGGAGGTCGGCCGGGCGGGCGGCTTGGCGACGGCGGCGGCTTTGGGTGCCGATTTTGAGGTGTTTTTCCGGTGTGGTTCTGCACGGGCGGAAAGGGTGGCGAGGACCAGCGTGGCAACGAGGGCGCGTAGGACGGTTTTCATGCGTGTGATCGGCTCCAATGCGGTGGGCGCGGCGATGATGCCGTGCAATGAGGTGGTATCTTTGCGTTTCTGTGCGCCGGAGTCAAGAATTGCTTCGTAATC
>JBIJDW010000467.1:0-8127 GCA_044343885.1 Kiritimatiellia bacterium | reverse complement strand
ACTCTTATCCGGTCGCGTGATCACACCAGACTTCGCCTCATAACGGGCCTCCGACCAGTTGTCCCACCCGTCTTCATCCCAATCCCATAGCGAGTCGTAGCGCAGCGACGTTGCGACCGCTTCGGCGTATTGGTCTTCCCACCAATCTTCGGTATAATCCCCGTCACCGACGACGCCCGCATACGGGATCAATGGATCGGTGCCCAGGAGCAACTCGTCCGCGTTACTCACCCCGTCGCCGTCAAAGTCCTCATCCGGATCCAGGGTGCCGTCGCCGTCGGTGTCGACAGACAGCGGATTCAGTCCGTTTGCAATCTCCCAATCATCGGGGAGCCCATCACCGTCGGTGTCGGTCAATGATCCCGTGATGAGCGTCCAGCCGTCGGCACCCAGTTTGATGATCTTGGCCGCGCCCACCAGTGTGCCGGCGTCTCTCCAGGAGACGGACCAAATGTTGCTGTTCGCCGCCGCAAAGTCCTGCACCTGCCCATGGTGCCACGCCTGCGGGCCAAACGTGCCGCTCGTGCCGCTGGCGGCTGTGCCGGTGTCCGACGTGTCATCGTCAAAGCGGTAGTCCAGCACGGTTTCAGGCGATCCCTTGATCAGTACCGCATCCAGATAACCCTTCAACCCGCGGCCCATGAGCGTATTGACCGGTCCCCAGCCGTTCTGAGCCGGACGCCTGGACGTGTTCACAAAAGCCACCGGGGCGCCGTTCTGGATTAACTGCAGCGTCCCGGCCGCAGCATCAAACTGACCACGGACATGCGTCCAGGTGTTCAGCGGCAGAGCACGCAAATCGGGCGCGACCAGTGTCACATTCGTCGACAGATCCGATGCCGTGAACGTCATGAACAGGCGGCGCTGGTTGTCAAGAGCGAGACGGTAATTGTAAACGCCCGTTTGCACTTCGCGCACGATAATTTCAGCGACGCCATTGCTTGGCGGCGTGGCGGTCGGATAGACCCACGCGCTGAGATCAAATCCGCGCAGGTTCAGCCGTTCGCTCTGCGGCGCACGCACGAATGCCTCGGCACTGCCATCCAACTGCAGGGCGCGCATCTTGGCGGGTGAAAGCGCATCCGCCGGATCGGATCCATACGCAACTTCCCATGCATCGGTAAAACCGTCGTCATCCGTATCGCGGTAGCGCGGATCGGAGCCGGCATCCTGTTCAGCGAGATTATTCAGTCCGTCGCCATCGAAGTCCTGTAACGCATCCAGCACAAAGTCGCCGTCGGTATCAACGTCGAGCGGGGAGGTACCGCAACGATATTCGGTCAGGTTGAATAATTCGTCGATATCCGTATCCTCTAACGCCTTCATGTCTGTTTCACTGCCGCTGAATAAAAACTCGAACCAGTCTGGCATGTCATCTTTGTCACGGTCACGCAGACCAAACACCTGTGCGGCGTCATTAGTGACGAAGTCGTTGAGACCCGGGCGGCTGAGATCGGGCAGGACAGATGACCCCCTGTAGCGCAAGTCGTATCCCCGATTCAGCGCTTGGGTTGAATCCTCGATGCCTTTGCCTCCGTCGTCGAAGGGGAACGCCGCGACCAGTGATTGCGAATTGTAGATTTTCGTGTGCATCTGGGATGCAATCAAACCACCGTTGCGCGCGAGATTCCAGAAACGCAGTTCGTCGACCAGCGCATTGGTGAAGACAAGGCCATCCAGGTCGGAATCGATAAAGAGTTGCCCTTCCAAATCCAGGCGCGTCTTGGGCATGAACAGCGCGCCCGTGAGCGCGCCATCGATAAACAGCCGGATGCTCTTTTGCGACTCGCTGCAAACCGCCGCGATATGCGTCCAACGATTGGTTGGAATCGGATGACCTATAAGCACATACTGCTGATTGGGTGTCGAGTCTCCAACTGTGATCCGCATGATCGGGCAGTTATTGGAAAGACCGACCAGGAAGAGTTCGCGGCTGTTAGCCCTGGTACGGTAAGTCGCCAGCGCACCGGATTGGTCCGTGGCACCCACTTTGACCCATCCCTCAACGGTCCACCCCGTGTCGGCTCCGATCCCCGTTCCGGGATCCTCGGGGTTGACCACGCCACCCACTGGCGTGCCTGGCGGCGACATGTCGCCCGACGGAAAAGAAACGGTGGTTGAGTTCCACCAGGCCGCCGGGTTATGGTTGTTGCCACCCGTCACCGGCATCGCCTGCGGACCGAACTCCACGTATCTCTCGTTCGGCTGACCCTCATTCACGAGCACGCGAACCGTCGAGTTCGGGCTGCCCCGGTTACCGAAATTATTCATCCACACCAGATAATTACCAGCAATGGCGCTGCCGCGCTGAACCGTGATGTTCTCGGGGCCAGTGAACTGTGTATCGTCAATATCCAGGAAGGCGCCGGGCATTTGGTTGCCCGGTCCCAAGTCGACTGGCAGACCGGGCCCGCCCGAGGTAAATCCCATATGCCGACCGATCGGATCGACCAGCCATGTGTCGAGATCGCCCGGGTTATCCCAAGTCTGCGTCACGCGGATGTCGGCCGGAGCGAAGGTTCCAGTCACATTGACCGTTGCCTGGCCGATGCCGCCCTCCTGATCGACAGCGACAACGGTGATGACGTTCGGACCCGACCGGACGATGGTTGTGTAGTCGAACCTGTTAATCGCATCCAGAGAAAGACTCGTCATATAGCTATCATTGACATACAGGCGGACCGACGCGACCGGCACCGGACTCACCACCGAACCGATGATAGCCGAGAACCGGACCGAGATCGGGGCCTCATTGACGGGCGTCGTGATCGTGACTGTCGGACCGGTAATGTTGGTCGTATCGGTCATGAACATAAAGCGCTTGCTTTTCGGAGCCTCCAGATTGCGGCCTCCCAGTATCAGGCTGCGCGGCACTTCCGGACTATGGGAATCGGTCGGCCCGGTAATACCGGCAGACACGCCGAACGCATCGGTTATAGCCGGCGCGAACACATTAATCTCATCGCCATCCCAATAGCCGTCGTCATCCGTATCCGGATTGGTCGGATCGGTGCCGAAGATGATCTCATCTGCGTTACTCAATCCGTCGCCGTCCAGATCGTTCATGTGTGGATCGCCGGGCAAACCTGTTTCATCCGACAGCGGATTGAGGTCCAGGATGTATTCGTAAATGTTGGGGGTGCCGTCGCTGTCGGCATCGTTCGCGGCGTCCCACGGACCCGCAACAAAGGGATCGAAGGTCGGCCAGTTGATCCGCTGCCACCAATCCGGGATGCCGTCCTCGTTCAGGTCGTCATACGGTGTGGACAGGCTGTCGGTCAGGACCAGCTTCGGGGTGGTGTTGGTGACAAACTGGCTGGTGAGCATGCCCCGCACGGCGTAGTGCCAGTTGCCGGCATGCACCCAGTCTTCGGCGCCGAAGGCCACAACGCCGGAGTCCAGACGGTTGGTGAGATTCTGCGCGTCGTCGAAGCGGAGATTGACAACCAGCGACCCGTCGTTGACGATCGATGCGCCCGTAAAGCTGCCGTTAGTCAAGACGCTTGAGGGTGTATTCACGATCTTGTCGCGCCCGGTTTCGATTTCGACAACTGTGCGCGCCCGAGACCAGATCCGCATTTCGTCGACGATGCCTTTCAGTCCGCCACCCAGCCGGGTTTCGGCGCTCGCGATTCCGCCGCCGATGTATCCGGGATGTCCGATATCGGAGTAGAAGGCCGTCTTGCTCTGCTTCAATTCGCCGTCGACGTAGATCTTCAGGACGTTGGCGCCGCTATCATACGTGCCCGCGATGTGGACCCAGTTCGAGGCCGTGATCGCATCCGGGGCCATCGCCAGGTTGGTCACGCCCGCCATCGTGCTGAAACTGGCATACGGGTGGTTGTTACTGACAGCCAGCGCGAAGGTGATCGAATTCTGGATCGATTTGCGGGTGACGACCGAACCCGTCTCGTTGGTGGTGTCGAGCCAGACCCAGGCCTCGACCGTCCAGTTGGTGAGCTGCAGCCGGGTGAAGTCCGTAATGGGATTCAATGCATACGGCATGTTGGTCGACTGCTCCGGCAGGAGATAGGCATTGGCGGCCTCGAGACGCAGCGCCCGTTCAATCAGCGGCGAGCGCGAGTAGGCGGGGTCGGTCAGGCGTCGGCCATCAGACTTGACGATGTTGCGATCAAGCTCCGCGCCGTCCGTGAACCCGTCGTCATCCGAATCGATGTCGCGCGGATTGGTGTTCCTCACACGCAGCTCATCCTGGTTCGACAGCCCGTCGCCATCGATGTCGGCGCCCGCGTCGCTTTTCGGATTTGCGGTTACCTTGCTCTCCCACGACGACTGCCAGGTCGGATTGGAATGCAGCAGCCACTCCTCGTAATCGGTAAGCCCGTCGCCGTCGAAGTCCGTCGACCGATTGACCATCACCAGCGGATTGGGATAGCGGCCAAACCAGTAATACTCCCATGCGTCCGGTATGCCATCGCCATCGGAATCCACGCCCGAAGGCACCCAATACCAGTCGGTGGGATCGGTCGGCGTGGTGGTCGAGACCCATTCGATGTCCACCTGGGCCGGGGCATAGGGATCGGGCGGAATGCGGATGTCCAGGATGCGCAGGCCGCTGTCGGCTCCGTCGAACCACACCGCCGCCGGTTTTGTCAGGGCGGTGAATTGCCGGGTCGTGGGCGTCATGCCAAAGGCGTCGGCCTGTTCGACGTTTCTTCTTCCGTTTTCCAGCTCATACTTCCCGTCGGCCTGGACGTACAACCATCTAAACCGGTTGTTTCCGCGCTGCTGAGGGGCGTCATCGTCGGATTTGCTGATCACGATGCCGCGGCCGATCGGGTTGGCGTAGGGCGACACCTGTTCGTTATTCGGATTGACCGTGTTGAGCAGACTGCCGGCATTGAAGTTCAAGATGAAACGCTCGCGCGGATTCCGCTCGTCGCGGAACACGTAGTACTGATCGGCAAAACGTTCCACAGGATACATCAGCACCGTCCGGGGTCCGCCGTTTCTCTGCAGGATCTGGCCGGAGCCGTTGTTAAAGTTCAATCCCTGTTGCTGCACGCCGTAGGTGGTCTTCAGGTCAGGATAGCCATGGATGAGGCCCCCACCGTTGGCCATGAGATCGCCACCGCCCACCGGGGTGTTGATGGGCTCACCGGCAAACTGGTCATAGTCGTACAGGTCCGGCCAGCCGAGCACATCGTGGCTTTGTTCGTGCGTCAGCAGCGCGGGATTGGGCATATTCAGAGATGCGGACTGATTCTGATTGAACCCGCTGATGTAGTAGCCATTACGGGTCATTGTGCCGTAACGCTGGCCGGAGATGAAAATGTTAGGCGAACTGATGCCGGTGCCGTTGAGTAAACCCACCATGTAGAGGGGGATTTGGGCGGTCGATCCGAACTCGAATTTGCCGTTCCCGTTGGCGTCGTAGAACACGGCGTATTCAGGAGTCACCTGGATCTTTGACGAGATATCGAAGCCCTTTGTGCCGTTTGTGAGCGCGAACGACTGGAACAACACCGTCTCACGACTGCGCGCATAGGAAGGCGGATTCTGTTCCAACCACGCTACACTGGTATCGCGCTGGAAGATCGTGTTGATCCCGTTGGTGGTGTAGCCGACCCTTATCGGAAAATCGGCTTCCTGACCGCTGCTGTTCAACGGGATCGATCCATAAGGCCCCGAAATAAATCGGTCGGCGGTATAGCGCCCATCTTCATCGGTGTCGATGAACACATCGTCACCCGGCTGATAGCCCGGATCGGTCTGGGTGCGGCACACATAGCGCACCGAATGGCCCGTCCACAGCACGCCCGTCGTAGTCAACGCCGGATGGGACACCCCGTATTTGGCGTAAATAAGATCCACGCCGTTCGCACTGCCAAAGTATATCTCATTGGTGCCGGCGTAGGCGTTGGTCACGGCCCACATCAGCGTGAAGTTGGTGACTGCGGGATACACGTAGATGCTGCGGGGCAGGACGGCCGTGGCATCCTTGGCTCTCAGGCCAGCCGACAAGATCGCGTTGCCATCGCCATGCTTCAGTTTTCCCGTGGCATCGCACAACACCGGTTCGCTGTTGAATTTGAAGGGGAGGGACTCTCCGATGGGGAAGGTGTTCATCCACAACAGATCGACACCTATATCGTAAATGTTGTTGCTGTTCAGGTCGGCACAATACGCCAACCCAACCTCCTCCGGACCCACTCCGATCGGCATGCTCTGATCACTCACGACGCCATGAATGATCGGTTCGAGATCATTGAACTTGTCGTCTCCGTTGTCATCGACCCACAAGGCATCCACGTGGGGCGTGAACGTGCCGCTGCCGTCGGAGTCCGCGTAGCGGATGGCCGCCCCCACCAGATCCGAAAGGTTGGTGTATGCCTCCGCGCCCTGCCGCCAGACATACCCGCTCGGAGTGATGATTCCCCACTCTTCGGCGCCCGGGCCCGGCGGCAGTGTGAAGGTGGTGATGTCCTCGAAGTTCTCGTTCTCGGGGCTGTCCAGCGTGTCCACCATGTCCTCGACGCTCCGCTCCCAACCAAACAGTGGCATGGTATTCATGCCATTGTCGCGCGTGACGGGGTCGGCGTCCTGATAATAGTTGTAACTGCCTGCCGGGACAGTCTCCCCCTGATCAATCAGCCCGTTCAGGTTCACGTCACGGTGATCCCGCGCGTACATGATGGATGACGGATAGCCGCTATAGATTTCCGTGTGGTAATCGTAACCAGGCGTCTTGCGGTGGCCGGCGCGGGGCCCCGTTGGTGACCCGCCGCCATCGGTGCACCAGGTCGAGAACTCGAGATTCAACTGGTTGGCGGCGTCGTAGCCCCTGTTGGCATGCGTATTGTAAGCATACGGACCGCACGCGGGAATGAACCCGTCCCCCCCGCCAATATAAGCGTGATCCGAGATATTGTCGCCGCGATCCATGCCGTAAATCGATCCTCCAAACGGACAGGTCTCCTCGCCCAGGCGCATGTCGCCGCCGTCCCAGACGGCCTGCGGATTGGCGCGAGGCGTCGGGCTGCGATAGCTCAGGTTCCGCATCCTCTGGCCGGAAAGAGACCCCAAATCGGGATTGTGGTACATGGATGACGCCAGATCATCAAACTCGCGCGGCGAATCGTAGGTCCAGGTGGAGTTGGTCGGCGGATGGATGATGTCCCCGTAAAGGATGACCTGCACTTCGTTCACCGTCTGCGTCGTGGTTGGGCACACCTGATTGAAGTCGGACACGGGGCCCCACGCGCTCATCTTCGGAATACGGTTCTCGAATTTTGAGTGGGTCGAACCATAACGGCCATACCGATTCATCCACCAGTCGTCGTACGAGTGGATATTGGGCGGGCCGACGTTGAAGCCCCATTGAAACGGCGAGGGGGTCGGCGATGACGTGCCGGTCAGGAATCCCTGCTGAATCATCTGATTATTTCCGGCCTCAACCCAGGTTTCGGGGCCGTCGTACTTGAGGTCGCCGCACCGAGCGATCAGGCCCGCGACATCACCCGGATAGTTGTTGAAGATGTATTGGGTGTAACGATTATATGACCAGTAGTCCTCCGTCGGCGTCGATCCCCGCGGCAGTACGCCGACGCTGAGCAGGGCGTTGGTCGGCACGTCGACCAAACCGGGAACCCAGATGCCGGTACGCAGACGCCCGCCGGTCGGATCCCACCAGGAAATGAAATCGGAGAACGTCTCGGCAGCCACAGCCGCCGTCGGCTTGTCGTCAGCGCCGATCGCATCATTGAATGGATTGCCAATGCCAATCGTGGCGCTGGGCGGATTGGTGAAGTTGACGGCATTATGAGGCGCGCCCCACAGCGCGATGGAATAGTAAAGCGACACCGGGAAGGTGACCAAGACACGGGTCACTCCGGCGTCTGACTTCATTTCATCCGTCGCCACATAAAACGAATCATTGCGCCTCGCAGTTCCCAGGAAGTTGAGCGGCGAACTCACGACGCGCACGCGGGTGTTCGTGAACACGTACCCGCCCATCTCCACACCCGCATTGAGCAGCAAATTGTCATAAAACGTCGTCTGAAGATTCACGTAGGTTGAAATTTCCACGTCATACTGCCGCGGACTTTGATACACATGCGGCTGACCGCCTACCCCTACGTTGTATTCCAGCCTGTTGAGAAAACC
>JBIJDW010000130.1:0-8210 GCA_044343885.1 Kiritimatiellia bacterium | reverse complement strand
TGATCGACCGACCCTTCCGCTTCGCGAACGTGACGATCCGGGAGATGAAGAGAAAAGAGCGGTAACGGTGGTGACGCACCGATGGAGATCATCATTTATTGTGTTGGTTTTTTTGCTCATCAGGGGATTAAGGTGCGGATGGATTTTTCAAAACAAAAAGGGAGGTATCGGATGAAGATCACAAGGACGGGGTCATTTTTGATTGCACTTGGGGTTTGCCTGCAGGCGACAGGCTGGGCGCAGGCGCAGTGTGGAGGCGCTCAGGCGCCCAAACCGGCCAAGTCGGTTAAATCCGCTGGGTCGTGTGGAAAAAGCACTGCGGCGCCTAAATCGGTCAAATCGAGCACCCCGGCCCAATCGAGCACCCCGGTCAACACCGCTGCGTCGTGTAGCGCGGTGACACCCCGGGCACCTGTCATGGTCACACTGGTGAAGATTGTTGATAGCGAAGGCAAGATTGACTCTCTGACCTGCAAGGACGAGGCAGCGGTGGATCGAAAGCGGACAGAACTGACCGCGCAATACGAAAAGGCGGTTGCCTGGCGGAAGCAGACGGATACAGCCTTCGAAAAGCAAGGATTGAAAAACGAGCGGCCTGTTCCTGTGCAACCGATCTTGGAGGTTGTCAAAGCCGACATTCCCAAATCTGAAGCGACGGCGATCATCAAGGATGCAAAGGATTGGGCGGTATATGAAATCACCACCGATGCCACGGTGAAGCGTGTTCTGGCGTATGCCGACTCGGACGTTTTTGCCCGCGCCTTGGCGGATGCCGAGTATGCCCGCGCGTACAATCAATGGGTCAAGGACGGAAAAAAGGACGGGGCAGAACCGAAGCCGTCAACGGTGATCAAGGTGGGCGAGGCGGGCAGCAAGATGCAGGCGCAAAAGGCTCTCTCTGCCAAACCGGCGGTTTGCAGCACGAAGTGAACAGCCTGCAGTTACGGCGAACCGGTACGGATCACATTCGAGGCGCTTACCCAAGCACTTGGTGGTGTTTGCAGGCGCCTCGGTGTGTTTGACATCTCTCCGGATTTCTGTCATCCTGAACGCCATGAAATCGCCGCTGATTACCGCGTGCTGTCGTTTGGCGTCGGTTACGAAGATGACCCGTCGGCGCCAGACCGCTGGCGCGTTCTCTTCACGGGTCCTGTCGTCCCTGTTTCTCTTTCAATTTATCCTGTCGGGCTGTGCTCAGGATGAGCGCCCGATTTCCCAGATTCGCCCGCCGAAGGCAGACGCTCCAGCCGTTTCCGTCTATCCGGTGGAGCAGTTTGCGCAACCTCAGAGTCAGAAGCCCCCCAAAAACATTATCTTGATGATCGGCGACGGGATGGGGCTGGCTCATGTTTATGCCGCCATGGTAGCCAACCACGGGCATCTCTATCTTGAGAACTTCAAGCATATTGGTTTTTCGAAGACCCATTCGTCGAGTGACTTCATTACCGATTCGGGGGCTGGCGGAACGGCGCTGGCGACCGGAGTGAAGACGTATAACGGGGCTATAGGCGTGGGACCCGACAGAAAACCGGTCCCCTCCATTCGTGAACTGGCCGAGAAGAAGGGTTTGAAAACGGGTCTCGTCTCCACCTCGGCAATCACTCATGCCACGCCGGCCTCTTTTATAGCCCATACCGAATCGCGCGACGATTACGAGAAGATCGCCGCGCAATTTCTGAATACTCAGATTGATGTGTTTATCGGGGGAGGAAGCGATCATTTCGAGAAACGCAGAGACGGACGCAACCTGAGCCAGGACCTTCTGGCCAAGGGCTATCAGGTCGTTTACACGATTGCGGATATTCAACAGGTGACAAGCGGCAAACTGGCGGGATTTACCGCACGTGAGCATAATGAGCTTGCGCCGGAACGGGGAGAGGTGCTCGTGCCGGCCACGGAGACCGCCATACGGCTCCTTTCTAGCGAGTCCAAGGGTTTCTTCCTGATGGTGGAAGGATCGGAGATCGACTTCCTGGCCCATGAAAATAACACCGCCGGGGTCGTTCTCGAAACCCTTGACTTTGACCGGGCCATCGGGGCGGCGCTCCGCTTTGCGTCTACCAACGGCGAAACGTTGGTCATCGTGACGGGGGATCATGAGACGGGCGGGATGAGTCTCAACGAAGGTGATTGCCAGACCGGCCAGGTGACGGCGCGCTACGCGTCGAACGAGCATACGGCGGTGGCCGTTCCGGTCTACGCATTTGGTCCGGGTGCCGAACAATTCACGGGCTTCATCGAAAATATTGAAATTGCACGGCAGATGATGAAACTGTTGAACGTCGCCCCCTAATCGCGCTGCAGAAATTCTGCACCAAAAATATCTGTTTGACTCCAAGATTGTTACAGGGCTACACTACCCAAGTAACTTTGTAAAATGCCTTGTGTGGGCACACTACAATCAAAAGACGGGAGTCCGTATGAGCGCTCAGGTGTGGGAACTTCTGGATCGCAAGGGGCGGGATGTGTTCGGAGTGCCGGCCACGGCCACGGTCTACGAGGCCGTCAAGGTCATGGCCGAGCAAAACATCGGGTGTGTGCTGGCGTTCAACCAGTCCGGAGCGCTGGCCGGACTGTGTGCAGAGCGGGATGTCTTCCGCAAGGTTCTGCTGGCCCGGAAAAGTCCGGCCAACGTGCAGGTGCGCGCGGTGATGACGCCCAGGCGAAAACTGATCACCGTGACCCCGCAGACCACGCTGACCGAATGCATGGATCTCATCTCGGAGAAACGGGTGCGCCACCTACCCGTGCTGGACGAAGCGGGGCAGGTGGTGGGCATGATCTCGATCGGCGATGTGGTCAAGACGCTGAGTTCGGAGAAGGAGCTCATGATTCGTCAGCTTGAGCATTACATCAGCGGCTCTCTGTAGGGATCGTCGTGACGGGGGCCGGTCATCGTCTGAGGCCGACGCCGTTCGTGGGGTGTGTGACAGCATCTGACGCTTCCAAGAATGAGGAGTGACAGGATGAAAAATCTCGACGAATTGCGCACGTTGAGGGACGAGGCGCGTCAGGTGCTGGACCAACGCGGCGGCAAGCAGCGGGTCCGTGTGACGGTGTGCATGGGCACCTGCGGCATCGTGGCCGGAGCCCGCGTCACGATGCGGGCGTTCATGGACGAGCTGGCGGCCGCCAGCCTGGGCGATGTGGCCGTCATGGCGGCGGGCTGCGCCGGCTGCTGCGAGAAGGAGCCGATGGTGGAGATTGCGATTAAGGACGAGAAACCGGTGCGTTACGGCCATGTGGATCCCGCCGCCGTCCGCCGAATCGTACGGGAGCATTTAATACAGGGCAAGATGGTGAGCGACCTGATGTTTGCATGAGGAAGGAGAACGCGGACATGGCGAAGGATACGTGTGGATGCGGGGAACGGTGCGTTTCGCCGCTATACGAGGAACTCGATGCCTTCATTGCGGCACGTCCCAAGGGACGGGATGCACTGATTCCAGTGCTGCACAAGGCTCAGGCGCTGTTCGGCTATCTGCCGGCCGAGGTGCAGTCGCATGTGGCCCGTGCGCTGGACCTGCCGGTCAGCGATGTGTACGGGGTCGTGACCTTCTATCATTACTTCACGATGACGCCGCGCGGACGTCACACGGTGAACGTGTGCCTGGGGACGGCCTGTTACGTGCGTGGCGCCAAGAAGGTGGTGGAGGCGCTGTGCGCTGCGCTCAAGATAGACATGGGCGGAACGACCGCCGACCGGCGCTTCTCGCTCACGTCCCAGCGCTGCTTCGGCGCGTGCGGCCTGGCGCCGGTCATCATGATCAACGGCGATGTGCATGGACGGGTGACGTCCAAGAAGATTGCCGGCCTTCTGGCGCGCTACACATAAGGGATACAGAACATGAAGAAGACGGTTAGAACACAGGTGCTGCTGTGTGCGGGCGGATCCTGCATCTCATCGGGGACTCCGAGTGTGCGCGAGGCGTTTGAAACCGCCTTGGACAAGCACGGCTTGAATGACGAAATCGAGGTGATCACGACCGGCTGCATGGGCATGTGTGAGATCGGCCCGATCGTCGTGATCTATCCGGAGGGCGTTTTCTACCAGAAGGTCAAGCCCGGCGACGTGGAGGAGATCGTAGCCGAACACCTCCTAAAAGGCCGGGTGGTCGAGCGTCTGTTTTATCGCAAGCCGTCGAGTCAGGAATTGATCCAGACGATCAGCGACATTGATTTCTTCAAGCTGCAGCATAAGATCGCGCTGCGCAATTGCGGTCAGATTGATCCCGAGCAGATCCGCGAATACATAGCCATGGATGGCTATGCCGCACTGGGTAAGGTTCTCACCGAGATGACCCCGGCGGCGGTGGTGGCGGAAGTGAAGGCATCGGGGCTGCGCGGCCGCGGCGGCGCGGGTTTTCCGACTGGGCTGAAGTGGGCGGCGGCGGCGTCCTATCCGTCGGAGATCAAGTATGTGGTCTGCAATGCCGACGAGGGCGACCCGGGCGCGTTTATGGACCGCAGCATTCTGGAGGGCGACCCGCACAGCGTCCTCGAAGCCATGGCGATCTGCGGCTTCGCGGTCGGCGCCCGGCAGGGTTACATCTATGTGCGCGCCGAATATCCGCTGGCGATTGAGCGGCTGGAAAAGGCGATCGCCCAGGCGCGCGAGCTGGGCATGCTCGGCACGGATATTTTCGGCAGCGGCTTTGATTTCGACATCGAGATCCGCATGGGGGCGGGCGCGTTTGTCTGCGGCGAGGAGACGGCGCTGATGCATTCGATCGAGGGCCGGCGCGGCGAGCCGCGGCCCAAGCCGCCCTTTCCGGCGCAGAAGGGACTTTTCGACCGGCCGACGGTGTTGAACAACGTCGAGACGTTTGCCAATATTCCGCACATCATCCTGGCCGGTTCGCAGGCCTTTGCCGCCCTGGGCACCGAGAAGAGCAAGGGAACCAAGGTCTTCGCGCTGGCGGGCGATGTGAACAACACGGGGCTGGTGGAGGTGCCGATGGGCATCTCGCTGGGCACGATCATTTATGACATCGGCGGCGGCATTCCCGGCGACAAGAAATTCAAGGCGGTCCAGATCGGTGGTCCCTCGGGTGGCTGCATCCCCACGGCCTACCTGAATACGCCGGTGACGTATGAGTCGCTGCCGGAACTGGGCGCGATCATGGGCTCGGGCGGATTGGTGGTGATGAACGAGGACACCTGCATGGTGGATCTCGCCCGCTATTTTCTTGAATTCATCGCCGAGGAGTCGTGCGGCAAATGCACACCGTGCCGGGTCGGGACGCGCATCATGCTCGAGCTGGTCACGAAGATTTGCGAGGGGCGAGGCGAAATGGCCGACCTGACCAGGCTGGAGGAGCTGGCCGATTATGTCCGTCAGGCCTCGCTGTGCGGCCTGGGCCAGACGGCGCCGAATCCCGTGCTCTCGACCCTCCGTTATTTCCGCGACGAGTACATCGCCCACATCCGCGACCACCGCTGCGAGGCCGGGGTCTGCGCCGCGATGATGTATGCGCCCTGCACCAACGCCTGCCCCGCCGGGGTCAATGTGCCCGCCTACATGGCTCTGGTCGCCCAAGGGCGTTATGAAGATGCCTTGCGGGTGCACCTCAAGGCCAATCCACTGCCGTCGGTCTGCGGACGGGTCTGCCCGCAGTGGTGCATCAAGAAATGCCGCCGGGCTGATCTCGAAGGCCCGCTGGCAGTGCGTCTGGTCAAACGATTCATGTCGGACCAGCGCCAGAATTACGACGATTTGTATCCGGAGAAGGCGCCGGACAACGGCCGGCGTGTCGCCGTGATCGGATCGGGGCCAGCCGGTCTGACGGCGGCGTATTATCTGACGCTGATGGGGTATCGCGTCACCGTGTTCGACCGCCAACCCGAACCCGGCGGCATGCTGCGCTACGCCATCCCCGAGTACCGGCTGCCGCGCGAGTATGTGGACAAGGAAATCGCAGGGCTGGTCAGACTCGGTGTCGAAATTCGAACCGGCGTGGACGTCGGGCGCGATGTGACGCTGGGCGGATTACGCAAGGATGGGTACGAGGCCTTCTTCCTGGCCTGCGGTTCGGGTCAGGAGATCCGGCCGGACATTCCGGGCATGGATCTGAAGGGCGTGTATACCGGAATTGATTTTCTCGAGCGCGTCGCCAAAGGCGAGCCGATCCAGATGGGGCCGGATGTGCTGGTCGTCGGCGGCGGCGACAGCGCGATCGACGCCTCGCGCGTTGCCCGTCGGCGCGGAGCGCGTACCATCACGATTCTCTACCGCCGCACGCGCAGCGAGATGCCGACCAACCCGATCGAAATCCGCGAGGCGGAACTGGAAGGCAACACCGTCGAGTTTCTCACCAACATCGGCGGCATCGCCGCGCGGGCTGACGGACGCCTGGAGGTCGAGGTCCGCAAAATGCGCCTGGGCGCCTTTGACAAGACCGGCCGGCGCCGGCCGGAGGAGATTCCCAACATTCGGGACATGCGCGTGGTGGACAACGTCATCATCGCCATTGGTCAGCGCTGCGACATGGGCGACCTGCTGCGCGACGGGCAGGGGTTGGTGCCCAACGGGTGGGGCGGAATTCAGGCCGACATCCGCACCGGCGCCACGGACGCGCCATTCATTTTTGCTGGCGGTGATCTGGTCTCTGGAGCGGCAACAGTCGTGGAGGCGATTTCGGCCGGTCAGATCGGCGCCCGTGCGATCGATCAACACCTCTCGCCGGACGCCGGGCGGGTCTATCTGTGGGAGCATCCCGAAGCACCCCCGGCACCTGCGGAGAGCGATGGCGAGATCGAGACCATCGCCCCGGTGGCCCAGCCGTTGCTGAGCGCCGCAGAACGCCTGATCACGCTGGAAGTGGAACGGACGATCCGGGCGGACGAGGCCCGTTGCGAGGCGGGGCGCTGCCTGCGCTGCGACTTCAAAGGATAGAGGGCGGCCGGCATGACGGTTGACGCGATTGTGAAGATACACGGCAACGACCGGGAGAATCTGCTTTCGATCCTGCACGACTTACAGGCCCGCTCGCCGGACCATTCGCTGCATCGCGAAGCGGCAATCGAATAAAGGAGATGGGATTATGGCGATCAAACTGATGATAGACCAGCAGACCATCGAGGTTCCGGATGGGACCAACGTGCTGGATGCCGCCGCATCGGCTGGGGTGAAGATACCGACGTTGTGCCATTTGCCCGGCGTGACCAGCCCGGGATCGTGCCGCGTATGCCTGGTGGAAATCGAAGGCGCACGCACGCTGCAGCCCGCCTGCGTGACGCCGGTGACCGAGGGCATGAAGGTGCATACCCTCACCAAGCGCGTCCGCATGGGCCGCCGCATGTCGGTGGAACTGCTGCTGTCGAACCATCCGTGGGATTGCAACGCCTGTGTGCGCAACGGCACGTGCGAACTGCAGACTCTGGCTAAGAATCTGGGCATTACCGACGTGCGCTTCCCCAACAGCCGCGCGGAGGTCCCGGTGGACACCAGCACGCCGGCGGTGGTGCGCGACATGAACAAATGCATCCTCTGTCGCCGCTGCGTGGCCGTCTGCCAGAACGTGCAGGGCGTCGGGTCGCTGTCGCCGCGCTCGCGCGGGTTCGACACGATGATCGGCGCCGGCGCGGGCGAGAATCTGTGCGATGCGGTGTGCGTGCAGTGCGGACAATGCACCGCGGTCTGTCCCGTCGGCGCGCTCTATGAGCAGGATGCGATCGAGGATGTCTGGCGCGCGCTGGAAGATCCAAAAAAGCATGTGGTGGTGCAGACCGCGCCGGCCATTCGCGCCGCGCTGGGTGAGTGCTTCGGACTGGAACCGGGCGCCTGCGTGACCGGCAAGATGGTGTCGGCGCTGCGGCGTCTCGGCTTTGACAAGGTGTTTGATACCAACTTCACGGCCGACCTGACGATCATCGAGGAAGGGCATGAACTGCTCGGGCGCCTGAAGGCGGCACTGGTGGACAAGACGCCCGTTACGCTGCCGATGTTCACGAGTTGCTCACCGGGATGGATCAACTTCATGGAGTACTTCTATCCCAGCCTGCTGCCCCACCTCTCCTCTTGCAAGTCGCCGCAGCAGATGTTCGGCGCGCTGGCCAAGACGTACTATGCTCAGAAGGAAGGAATAGATCCGGCTAGCATCGTGGTGGTGTCTGTCATGCCGTGTACGGCCAAGAAGTTCGAGGCCGATCGAGGCGAGATGAACGCGTCGGGGTTCAAGGATGTCGATTATGTCCTCACGACCCGCGAG